>JAGPUY010000173.1 GCA_018067265.1 Oceanihabitans sp.
TCATAATAACTAATTAAAGCATCGAATGGTATGTCTAAAAAATCCTGAAGCTCTTTATTTTTTATTTTTCCGTTCCAACTAATATCTTTCGGGTTAAAACAAACATCCCAAACACTTACTACTTCTTTTTCATTAGAAGTAAACGCTATAATTTTAAGTTTATTTGGTCTTACATGCATTGCTTTTGCAAGCTCCCTAAAAGACTCAAAATCAATAATTTCATCTATATTTACAATTACTCCTAGACTAGCTATTTTGTCATTGTTCAATAAAACCTTCCTAGAATTTAATAACTTACTAAGATGTTTTTTAGTAGAATTTTGTTTAAAACCCTTTAAAATCATTTATATTTATACTTTCTTACAAAGGTAACAAAAGTAGTTAGTTTTGTTTATTAAAACCTATTCCTTTACACATGAATTATAAACATCTTTTTTTAATTGTTTTTGCGCTCTTAATTTATAGTTGCAAACAAGAAAAACTATCCCTTACAAGAATTGAAGGAAAACAAATAAACATAAAGGATAGCCTAGAAATCAATCAAGAGGTCGAGGACTTTATTAGACCATATAGAGATCATGTTAACAAGAACTTAGATAGTGTGATTTCTTACGCCGTTGACACCTACTCTAAAAAAGACGGAGACTATAATACCGCTATTGGTAATCTATTTGCTGATGCCGTTATCGAAGAATCTAGTACGATATTTAAAAAACGAACCGGACATACTGTAGATATGGTTTTACTTAACCATGGAGGAATTCGTGCCATTATATCTAAAGGAAACATAACGACCAGAACCGCCTATGAAATCATGCCTTTTGAAAACAGCCTTGTGGTTGCAGAAATGAAAGGAAAAACGATTCAAGATAGTTTAATACACTATTTAAGTAGAGCAAAACGTGCGCATCCAATTTCTGGTTTAAAGGTGCAATTAGATAAAGACTTTAATGCGATTAGCGCTTCTATAAATAACCAACCAATTGAAGCCGAAAAAACTTATTATGTTGCTACTAATGATTATTTATATCATGGCGGCGACAGAATGACCTTTTTTCAAACCAATGATAGCTTACATGTTTTAAATTATAAAGTAAGAAACGCTTTATTAGATTATTTTCTTAAAAAGGACACCATTAACCCTGTTATTGACGACAGATTTACTCAATTAAAATAAACCAGATGAAAAGAAGAGATTTTATACAACAAACATCTGCAACCGCTGCATTAATTACATTAGGTGGTTTAGGTTTACAATCGTTTACCTCTGGAAGTAAAACAACCAAAATCACGATACTTCATACCAATGATGTACATAGTCATATTGATGCTTTTGGACCAGAAGATGGTAGAAATCCAAACCAAGGTGGGGTGGCTAGAAGAGCTAGTTTAATACAGAATATTAGAAATGAGAATCCAAACACATTACTACTAGACGCTGGAGATATTTTTCAAGGAACGCCCTATTTTAACTATTATGGTGGAGAGTTAGAATTTAAACTGATGAGCATGCTAAAATACGATGCTGCAACCATAGGAAACCATGATTTTGATAATGGTATAAATGGCTTATTAGCACAATTACCACATGCGAAGTTCGATTTTCTATCTGCTAATTACGACTTCTCTAATACCGTTATGGACTCTTTTGTAAAACCGTATAAAGTATTTAAAAAGGATGGCATCAAAATCGGCGTTTTTGGCTTAGGCATTGAACTCAATGGATTGGTAGATAAAAACATGTATAAAGAAACTAAATATCTGAACCCTATTGAAATCGCGCAAGACATGAGTCGTATTTTAAAAGAAAATGAAAAATGTGATTTAGTTATTTGCCTATCACATTTAGGATATTACTACAAAAACTTCACAGAAAAAGTGAGTGATTTAAACCTTGCTAAAGCGACAAAAGACATCGATTTAATCATTGGAGGACATACACATACTTTTTTACCAAAACCAACCATTGCACAAAATAGCATCGGTGAAAATGTTTTAGTAAATCAAGTGGGTTGTTACGGAATTAATCTAGGAAAAATAGACTTCTATTTTGATGCAGACAAAAACAAAGCAGCTAAAGGAACCTCTATATTAGTGTAATATGTATTCGCTTTTATGAAGAGAAAATAGCGCTATTTACTTTTGCTGTTTTTTCTACGGTATTCCTTTCTAACACATAACTAAACAGAAAGAATAAACCAACTAGATGTAAAACGCTATCTAACATTACAAAGCTCAAATTATACAAATAATAGGTGCTTATATAATGTAACACATCGGAAAACACAAAACATAAAACCATAATTAAAAACAGAATAGACTCTTTGGTTTCCGAATTTAAATAATCTACAAAAGAAACAAAAGCAAGCGCTATTAAAGCCGTACTTTTAATACCAAATAAAGTCACTTCAATACTATCTGGAATATAATACTTAATTACGTCAAAAAGAATATATAACAGATATGCATTAATTAAAAACACAAAAATTAAATACGAGCTAATCACCTTATCTAATTGCAATTTTTTAATTCTTAACGCCACCGCTACAATTAAACTAGTATAACTTAAGCAGTAGGCTAAACTAGAAATATTTACAAGCATTAAATTATAGGTGAAAACAGAAGTGAAATCTCCGATAAAAGAAAATATTAAAAAAGCAAAAACACCAATTTTAATTTGCAGATTCTTTAATAGAAAATACATTAAAAATACGGGCACAAAAAGGGGCTTTGTTAATTGCTGAAACAAATCATTTTCACCAATAGTAGCAATTACATTAATCAATATAAGACCAAACAATATGCATAAAAACACTTTGTTTGGAAATTTTTGTATCCAATTTTTAACAATCATAATCATAAGTAGGTTGCCTCAAAGATAGAATAATTTTACATACAACGATGAAATAAAGCGTTTAATCGATGAAATACATGGGTTTCCATTGCTTTGTGCTAAAATTCTTCAGCTATGTAATTAACAAAAGCCCCTTTCGTCTAAACTGTTAATTTTAAAATAATTTAACATGAAAAAGTATTTTCCTTTCCTATTAAGAATAATTGTAGCTATCATTTTAATACAAACTTTACGCTTTAAATTTACGGCGCATCCAGATAGTGTATATATTTTTGAAAAAGTGGGATTAGAACCTTACGGAAGAATTATAATAGGAATTTTAGAACTTATAGCCGGCATTTTAATAGTAACGCCAAAGACGGTTTGGATTGGAGCAACGCTAGCCTTAGGCTTAATGGGAGGCGCAATCATGATGCGTCTCACAAAACTAGGGATTGTAATTAATAACGACAGTGGCGCACTATTCATTACCGCAGTTGTTACTTTTATAATTTCTGGAGTTATTTTGTTCTTATATAAAGAAGATGCGTTAAAATTAATTAGGCGAAAACCTTAGCGTCTTTTTTTTTGAATCTATTTCAATACCTGTTTGAAGATAAAACATAACAAAAGCTAATATATTTAAAACGATAGCAATATAATTTAAAAGCTCTATGTCTGACAGATAGTAATAGCCTATCAATAAAAAATCAGAAAAACTTATTAATAAGCAACCAATAAACAGAAATAAGGATTTTTTGGTATCCTTTTCAAGAAAATTCAAAAAAGAGATAGCCAGTAAAACTAACAATATAAAATTATAGCTATGCTCTACAAACCGCACCAAATTGATAACATCTGTTTCAAATAAAATAGGATCTATTATCCCATATAAAACAGTG
>JAGPUY010000175.1 GCA_018067265.1 Oceanihabitans sp.
AACTCTAAATAACCAGAATTAATTTTATCTAGATAATCGTTTTCAATATCCTTCTCGTAACTCCTACCTCTTTTTTTTATATTCGCCTGAAGTCTTTCTGTGTTTTGATATAAATACACATACAAATCTGGTTTTGCGATGTCTTTATACACCTGATAAAAGAGTTTTCTATACAGTTTAAACTCATCTTCCGGCAAAGTAATTTTAGAGAATATTAATGATTTAAACACGTCATAATCACTAACAATAAAATCCTTAAATAAATCTAACTGCGATAAATCATCACTAATTTGCTGGTAACGATCTGCTAGAAAAGACATTTCTAAAGTAAACGCATAGCGCTTTGGTTCTTTATAAAACTTAGGTAAAAACGGATTATCTGCAAAACGCTCAAGAATAAGTTTTGCATTAAAATCGTGTGCCATTTTATTAGTGAAACTCGTTTTTCCTGCTCCTATATTTCCTTCAATTGCAATAAAATTATATTTAGAAAAATCATATTGCTTACTTGTATTTTTTAACCAAATATTTATGGGCTCTAAAACACTAGTGTCTTCACATTCCTCCAATAAAACGGTAACTTCTTTATTTAATATGGGATGCTTCATTTGCGAAGCTATATTATATAAAGGTTGTAATACAAACTTGCGTTTATGCATTTCTGGATGCGGAATTTGCAAGGATTTGGAATCGATAATTTCGTCTTCATAAAAAACAATATCTAAATCTATAATTCTAGATTGATATCCTTCCTTTTTAGATCGAACGCGTCCTAATTGCTTTTCAATATCTAATAGAATCTTTAAAAGTTTACTTGCTTTAAATTCGGTTTCCAAAATTAAGCAGGTATTTAAAAAAGATTCGCCTTCAAAACCAAAAGCTGGTGTTTTATACACCTTAGATATTATTTTAATATGACCAACTTGTTCGTGAATACAATCAATAGCGTTTTGCAAATTTTTAAATTTGTCGCCTTGATTGCTTCCTAAAGAAATGTATGCTTTTTTTGGTTGGTTCATAAGTAAATTAACACATCTTCCTTTTTTCTATTTCCCACAAATAACTAAAAACAAAAAGCGAAGATGAATTCCTGCAAAATAACTAAAACAATTTTTAATGCATTATATTTATCTTAGCTATTTATTCACAATTTCATCTCAAAAGTTTTTGAAGGAAAACTTGTCTAATCTGAATACGCTACATGTGACAGATGAAAAATGAGAATGAAAAGAAAATAAAATGAACCAAATTTAGATTCCTGCTTTAGTAGTACCTATATGACATTAAAAGACAAACTTGCCGCACAACGCATCTACTTATTTCTAGGTGCTTTATTTATAACTTCATTAGTAGTTTCTAACTTAATATTTCAGAAGTTTTTTTATTGGCATCCTTTGGAGATAGAGATTTTTGGATCTAAACTCTTTGAGATTTCCGTTGGCATTTTACCATACCCTATCACCTTCTTAATCACCGACTTAATCAGTGAAATCTATGGAAAGAAACGAGCTAACGATATTGTTATTGCTGGAATCTTCGCCTCCTTTTTCTCGATGCTAATTGTTTCTGTTGCTAATGTAGTACCCGCTACAAGCTGGTCGCCAGTAAACAACAAATTATTCACCACTGTTTTCGGCAGTACAGCAATTGCTGTTTTTGCTAGTATGATGGCTTACTTATTTGCACAATTAATAGATATCCAAATTTACCATTTCTGGAAACGCTTAACCAAAGGAAAACATTTATGGTTGCGAAATAATTTCTCCACATTTTTCTCCCAGTTTGTAGACACATTTACCATTTTAATATTATTATGCTCTTTTAACATTATAGATTGGGATAAATTTACAGGATTGTTAGCTGCAGGATTTATTTTCAAAGTACTAATCGCTCTTTTTGACACGCCTTTTTTGTACTTAGGCGTCTATATTTTCAGAAAACGATTTAACCTTAAAATTAACGAAGAAATAGATTTACTTTAAACGCTAAAATTTTGCTAAAGTCTATCTTTACAACATCTAAACCGCGTATTATTACGTAAATACTTACACAAACAAATTTGTATTTTTTTTTATGAAGAAAGCTTTAAAAATCACTGGCATTACCTTACTTATTATCGTGGCACTGTTAGTTGCCATTCCTTTTATGTTTAAATCGCAAATCAAGGATATGGTAAAACGTTTTATAAACGAAAACATGAATGCAAAAGTAGCATTTAGCGACGTAAACTTAAGCTTTTTAAGCAGCTTTCCGCAAGCACACGTTAGCGTAAACGACTTAGTGATTACCAACTTTGAACCTTTTAAAGACGAAACTTTTGCTACCGCAAAGTCTATTACTTTTGATATGTCTATAAAAGAATTATTTAAAAAAGCAGACGAAGGACCAATTGTTGTAAACGCTATAAACGTAAACGAGGCTTTATTAACATTAAAGACCAACAAATTTGGCGATGTAAACTATGACATTACTAAAAAAGAGGAAAATGAAACAGAAAACATCGATACAGAAGAGGGTTCTAGCTTTAGTTTTGACATTAAAGATTATGCGATAAATAATAGTGCTTTCACGTATTTAGACGAAAAATCAAACATCACCTTTTATATTACCGAATTAAATCACTCGGGAAAAGGAACTTTTTCTGGTGAAGTTTCAGAACTAGACACGAACACCGAAGCAAGAGTTAGTTTAAAATTAGACAGCACAGAATACCTAAGTAACAACAGTATTAAATTAGATGCTTTAATAGATGTGGATTTAGAAAATAACAAATACACTTTTAAAGAAAATAAGGCGATAATTAATCAGTTACCATTAGCATTTCAAGGATTTGTACAAATGGTAGACGAAGGTCAAAACATAGATATTTCTTTTGAAAACTCGGGTTCCGATTTTAAAGATTTCTTAGCTATTATTCCTAAGGAATATTCCAAAAACATAGAAAACGTTGCAACAACAGGAACCTTTAAAGTAAAAGGAATTATTAAGGGATTGAGTAGCGATACCACTATTCCGCATTTAGATATCCATATAGCATCTAACAATGCTTCGTTTAAATATCCAGATTTACCAAAAAGCGTAAAAAACATCATCATAAATGCATCGGTAAAAAACGATGATGGAAACATAGATAATACCTATGTAGATATTGAAACGTTAAACTTTAAAATAGACGAGGATGTTTTTAAGTCTTCAGCTACCTTAAAAAACATCACTAAAAACATGTTTGTAAACGCCGATATTGATGGCGTTTTAAACTTAGCAAACATCACCAAAGCGTATCCTGTATCTTTAGAAAAAGAATTAAGCGGAATTTTAAAAGCAAAGTTAAATACTTCTTTTGATATGAACGCTTTAGAAACCAATGCATACCAACGTATTAAAAACAATGGAACGGTAAGTATTACTGATTTTATCTTTTCTGGAGAAGATATTGTAAATCCGATTCATATAAGTAAAGCAGATATCACTTTTCATCCCGGAACCGTTTCACTTAACAACTTTGATGCAAGAACAGGAACTAGCGATATAAATGCAACGGGAACGATTAACAATCTTTTAGGTTTTTTACTTAGTGATGGTAAGTTAAAAGGAGACTTTGATGTAAAATCAAACACCTTTGCAGTACATGATTTTATGGTTGCTGAAACAGAAGCGGCTTCCAAAAACAAAACGACTACTAGTGAAGCATCACTTAAAATTCCGGCATTTTTAGATTGTACTATTAAAGCAGATGCCAAAACCGTTTTATATGATAACTTAACCCTTAAAAATGTAAAAGGAAATCTAAAAATAAAAGACGAACAAGCAACTTTAGAAAACCTAACCTCTAACATTTTTGATGGCGACATTGCGGTTTCTGGTTTGGTGGACACAAAAAACAAGACACCTCTTTTTAATATGAATCTTGGTATTGCTAATTTTGATATTTCGCAATCCTTTAAAGGTTTAGAGTTACTGCAAAGCTTAGCTCCTATTGCTAAAGTTTTACAAGGAAAACTAAATACAACCATTAATCTTTCTGGCGCTTTAGATGAAAGTTTTTCTCCAGACTTAGCTTCTGTTTCTGGTAATGCACTTGCCGAATTATTAACCACAGATATTTCTTCGGAAACCGCTCCGTTATTAAGCAAATTAAATGGCGCATTCCAATTTATAGATTTTGAAAAGCTGGATTTAAAAGACCTAAAAACAAAATTAGAATTTAAGGACGGAAAAGTAAACGTGAAACCCTTCGACATTAAATACAAAGACATTAACATTACGGTAGATGGCTCGCATGGTTTTGATAAAAGCATGGCTTATAATGCCGTTTTACAAGTTCCTGCAAAATACTTAGGAAGCGAAGTCAATCAACTTATTGGTAAAATAAACGATCCTGCGGTAGATAATATAACGATTCCTATAACGGCAACAATTGGAGGTACTTTTACTGCTCCAACCGTTAAAACAGATTTAACAAGTGGTATAACCAACCTTACCAAACAGCTAATTGAAATCGAAAAGCAAAAACTTCTAAATCAAGGTACAGAACAATTACAAAATTTAATTGGAAACGCTTTAGGAGGAATCAAACCTAAAACCGATTCTACAAAAACACAAAACAGTAATCCAATAAAAAATGTGCTTAGCGATATCATTGGAGGAAATAGCGGAAACACAAGTACAACCGACTCCACAAACACAGTAACGACACCTAAAACACCAACGGTTGAAGATGGCGTAAAAGACATTTTAGGTGGTCTTTTGGGAGGAAAAAAGAAGAAAGAAACCGTAAAAGACTCGATAGAGTAAAAAAGAAGAAAAAAAAAGCAAATAAATATTATAAAATAAGAATAATTAATTACTTTTGCATCCACAATTAAAGATTCATTATGTTAAGAATAGAAATAAAAGAAGGAGAAAATATAGAACGTGCTTTAAAACGTTACAAGCGTAAACACAGAAATGTGAAAGTTATGCAGAACTTAAGAGAAAACCAGTTTTTCACTAAACCATCTGTAAAACGTAGACGTCAAGTACAAAAAGCATCTTATATCCAAGGATTAAGAGACGCTGAGGATATTTAGTAGTTACTCCTTTTTACATATATACAAAAACACGCTTTTATTAAAAAGCGTGTTTTTTTGTTTCCCTTAATCTACACTAATTTCCACAACCAGACCTTCATTAGATCGTACATTAAAAACCGTTTGATCTTCAAAAATGAGGTATTGCCCTTTTATACCAACCAATTTACCAGAATAGCTTCCTTGTTTTTTAATATTTAAGCTTTTTGGCTTTAAAGGATATTGTAACACGGGAAATTCTATATTGGTTTCAGAATTATTTTCTATAAAATACGGTTGTGCTTCGTCTGGTATATATTGTTTTAGGCGCTCGCGCCAAACCACCAAATCTTCATCTGCAATTTCATTTTTCAACATAGTTCGCCAATTGGTTTTGTCTGCAACATAATCTTTTAAAGCAACCTCGGTAATTCCTGCTAAATATCTATTTGGTACTTCTACAATTTCAATAGCTTCATGCGCACCTTGATCTATCCAACGCGTTGGCACTTGCCCTTTTCTGGTAACACCAACTTTTACATTGCTAGAATTTGCCAGATAAACAATATGTGGTTGTAGCTGTACTTTCTTTTCATATGCTAAATCCCGATCTTCTTTATCTAAATGCGCTGTGCTTAATTCGGGACGTATAATCCAATCAGCTGCCTGTGGAATATCAAAAAAACAGCTTTTACAGAAACCTTGTCTATAAATTTCTTTATTCAAACCACAGTTTAAACATTGGTATTTTATAAACTTAATGTCTATTGTCTTACCTAACAACTGATTCATATTCAAGAAATCATTTTCAAACACTAAATAATATTGAATCGGTTTTGCAAATTCGGTTGCCATTTTTGTTAAAACACCTTGGTAGAACATAAAAAAAAGTCTTATTTTTATCGTTGAAGATACTTAGGAAGAATACAGGTACTTCGAGAAAATTTCAGCGCGAAATTAATATCGAAAACGCAATTCTTATAAGCAAATCTAATTAAGAATAAAGATAGTATAAATATGGCAATTCCTATAGTCAATTCTATTGCTTCGTGGTTTTTAAAAAAACGATTTCACCAAATCGAATTATTTTTAAAATACCCAAACGAAGTCCAAACTGAATTACTGTTAGAACTTATAGACACTGCTAAAGATACCGAGGTTGGTAAACAATACGATTTTGCATCTATTAAAAACTACACCCAATTTGCAGCACGTGTTCCTATTTCTTGTTACGAAGATTTCCAGCCTAGTATTGAGCGTTCTAGAAAAGGAGAAAACAACATTTTTTGGCCAACACCTATTAAATGGTTTGCAAAATCCAGCGGAACCACAAATGCGAAAAGTAAATTTATTCCGGTTAGCACAGACTCTTTAGAAGATTGTCATTATGCAGCAAGTAAAGATTTACTTTGTATGTATTTAAATAACAATGAAGATTCACAACTCTTCACAGGAAAAAGTCTACGTCTTGGTGGTAGTAAAGAACTTTACAAAGAGAACGGAACTGCATTTGGTGATTTAAGCGCAATTTTGATTGACAACATGCCTTTCTGGGCCGAATTTAGTAGCACCCCAAGCAACAAAGTTTCTCTCATGAGTGATTGGGAACATAAAATGCAGGCCATTGTAAACGAAACAATAAATGAAAACGTAACCAGTCTTGCCGGTGTACCTTCTTGGATGTTGGTTTTACTAAACAACGTTTTAGAAACTACAGGAAAAGGTAATCTACACGAAATTTGGCCAAATTTGGAAGTTTATTTTCATGGCGGCGTAAGCTTTACACCTTACCAACAGCAATACAAAAATATTTTACCAAAAAGTAGCTTTAAGTATTATGAAATTTATAATGCTTCGGAAGGATTTTTTGCGATTCAAGATCACAACAATTCCAACGAATTACTACTCATGTTAGATTACGGAATTTTTTACGAATTCATTCCTATGGAAACTTATGGGAGTACTAGTCAAAAAACAATTCCGCTTGCCGAAGTAGAAGTTGGTAAAAACTATGCCGTTGTTATCACTACAAATGCTGGATTATGGCGTTACAAAATTGGAGATACGGTGCGATTTACTTCTATCACACCATATAGAATAAAGGTTTCCGGACGAACAAAACACCATATTAATGTATTCGGGGAAGAGCTTATCATTGAAAACGCGGAAGATGCACTAAAAAGCGTTTGCAAAAAAACAAAAGCAGAAATTGTAGATTATACTGCTGCTCCAATTTTTATGCAAGGCAAAGAAAAAGGTGCTCATGAATGGCTAATAGAATTTAAAAAGCCACCAAAAGACATACACATGTTTAACGAACTGTTTGATAACGCTTTAAAGTCTTTAAATTCGGATTATGAAGCAAAACGTTATAACAACCTAACGCTTAATAAACCAACGGTTCACGTTGCTAGAGAAAAACTGTTTTACGATTGGCTAAAGCAAAACAACAAACTTGGTGGACAACACAAAATACCTAGACTTTCTAACACTAGAGATTATATAGAAGAGCTACTAAAATTGAATGCCTAGTTGTCGTTAATCGAAGAAAAAAACAATCTATTATCTTACAACGAGTATAAGTTCTGCTTTGTCTAAAACAGTTTATTATTTCATAAATTAAAACTACTTTAGCCTTGCTATTAATCGATTACTATATACTAATGTAGTATTAATTATCGTCCATAAACAATAAAAAACCCAAGCAAATTGCCTGGGTTTTTTTATTATTACTATGTTATCTTTTTAAAATATGTATTAACTCTTCGGGATGTGATAAGAATTTCAACCTTTTATTTTGGTTAACATCCTCTAGAATAGCTGGGTTTCCAGAAACTAAAAGCGGAATATTTCCTTGCGCTAATATCGTATCCATTTTAACGGAAACAGATTCTTCGGTTGGCGTTACAAACATAGATAGCATTAATTCTGGTGTAATTTCCTCTATCACTTGTTCTATATTTTCCGTAGGCACATTTTGTCCTAAGTAATATACTTTCCAGCCCATTTCTCTTGCTATATAATACGCGAGTAAAAGTCCGATTTCATGGTGCTCTCCTTCTGTCAGAAACATTAATATACTAGGAGCTTCTTTATGCGGATAAGCGAGTAAATCGATAGCCGCAAACATCTTTTTCTTAATTAAATTAGAAATAAAATGTTCTTGAGCAGGCATTACTTTATTAATTCCCCAAAGCACTCCAACTTGGTTAAGAAAAGGATAAATAAGATCTGTAGTCGTAGCCAACAAACCTTTTTTAACAATTTGAGTTCTTAATATTTCATTAAAGGCTACTTCGTCCATATCTAGCATACTAATAACTAGCGCACTGATCTCATCTTCATAATTTCCTGAAATAAATTTATCTGAAATGGTCTGATGAATTTCGGCATCCGACATTTTATCTATTTTAGAAATCCGATAACCATTCCTAGTTAGCACCCCAATATTCAACAACTTCTTTAATTGAAGATCCGAATAATACCTAATATTAGTATCCGTTCTTTCAGGATTTAAAAAATTATATCTGGTTTCCCACTTTCGTAATGTGTGCGCTTTAATTCCTGTTAAAGTCACAATTTGGGCCATTGTATATTTACTCATGTCTAATTATTTACCAGACAAAGTTAAACAAAAAATTAGAAAACCCATATTTCAAGTAAAAAACTTTTGTCTAACTTTTTATTTAATTTATTTGACAAACTAAATAAATTTTATATATTTGTCCAAACAATAACAAAAAACATTAGACATTATGAAAACGAAATTCTTTTTTATCGCACTTTTTAGTCTATCCTTATTAACAACATCATGCAGTAATGATGATGATAGTTCTAATACCCAAACCACTCCTACACCAAATATTGTAGAATTAGCGCAAGGAACACCAGATTTAAGTTCTTTGGTAGCTGCTTTATCTAGAGCAGACGGAAACTTGGTTTCTGTATTAAGTGGAAACGGACCTTTTACAGTTCTTGCCCCAACTAATGTTGCATTTTCTGCGTTCTTATCCGCTAACGGCTTTGCATCTTTAGAAGATGTACCAACAGATGTATTATCTCAAGTACTTCTAAATCATGTTATCATGGCAGATGTTTCTTCCAGTGATTTAGCATCTATGGGTTCAGGCTACACCTCGGGAAGCGCAAGTGGTCCTGATGGTTTAAGCATTAGTATCTATTTTAACGCTTCTGGTAGTGTGATGTTTAATAACGTTGCAACCGTTACCACTGCAGATGCAGATGCTTCCAACGGAACGGTACATATTATAGACGCTGTTCTAGGTTTACCAAGCGTAGTAGATCATGCAGTTGCAAATCCAGCTTTCTCCAATTTAGTAGCTGCCTTGGGTGCCGCAGATGGCGATTTAGTAAACGTACTTAGTGGTACTGGACCATTTACTGTTTTAGCTCCAGATGATGCTGCATTTAGCACATTTTTAGATGGTACTCCTTTAGCCAATGTAGATACTGCTGTACTTTCTCAAATATTATTGAATCATGTTATTATAGGTTCTTCCATAACTTCTACTTCACTAGTAGATTCCGGAGCAGGATACACAAACACAGGAGCAACTGGTCCTGGCGGAAATGCTTTAAGTTTATATTATAATACCTCATCTGGCGTAGTATTTAATGGTATATCGACTGTAGCACAAGCAGACGTAGTTGGAACCAATGGAATAATTCATGCCGTAGATACGGTAATTGATATCCCTACTGTTGTAACTTTTGCGGTTGCAGATCCAAATTTTTCAACGCTTGTTACTGCTTTAACCACTTTAACTCCTGCAACAGACTTTGCTGGAATATTATCGAGAACAGCAACAGGAAACGCCGACACTTTAGATCCTGATTTCACTGTATTTGCACCAACAAATGATGCCTTTGCTGCTTTAGCTGCAATTCCTACGGAAGGACCTTTAACACAAATATTATTACATCACGTAATTAAAGAAGCTAACATCACTTCTAGTATGTTAAATAATCCTGGAGATACTACTGCCGCAACATTAGAAGGTGATAATATCACGATTACACTACCTGGTTCTGGAAGTAACATTGCAGACATTACAGATGGTTCTGGAGCTACGGATATAGGTATCGTAGCAGTGGATGTACAAGCCGGAAATGGTGTAATACACGTTATTAACAAAGTAATGATTAACAACTAAAATAAACCAATTCCCTAAAATTGGTTATCTTAATAAACCGACAACGCAATTATGTTGTCGGTTTATTTAATTAAAAACACAAAATGAGTTCAAAGAAAATTATAATCGTTGGTTCTGGGTTTTCGTCCTTATCTGCTTCCTGTTATTTAGCAAGCAAAGGTTTTGATGTAACTATTTTAGAGAAAAACAAAACAGTTGGCGGAAGAGCAAGACAATTAAAAAGAGATGGTTTTGTTTTTGATATTGGTCCAACCTTTTACTGGATGCCTGATGTTTTTGAACGTTTTTTTAATGATTTCAATACTTCTACTAAAGATTATTACCAACTAAACAAGCTAAATCCTGCCTATCAAATTTACTTTGGAAAGAAAGATTCCATTAGTATTTCGGACAACTTTGAAGACATAAAAACAACTTTTGAAGGTATTGAAAAAGGTAGCGCTAATAAACTTCAGAAGTTTATAGACAAAGCCCAAAGAAACTACAACATTGCAATTAAAGATTTAGTGTACAAACCTGGAGTGCATGTTTTTGAAATTATAAACAGTAAAACCATTCTAAAGTTATATGAGTTTATTTTAACGATCAAAAAACAGGTTACAGGTTATGTAAAAAACAAAAAGCTACAGAAAATATTAGAATTTCCTGTGCTATTTCTTGGTGCAAAACCAAGTAACACACCTTCCTTTTATAATTTCATGAATTATGCCGATTTCAAATTGGGTACTTGGCATCCAGAAGGTGGTATGTACGAGGTTGTTAAAGCGATGACATCACTATCTGAAAGTCTTGGCGTAAAAACAATAACAGATTGCGCTGTTGAAACCATAAATATCGAAAATAAAAAAGTAGTAAGTGTTACCACAAAAAAAGGCATCATGCACTGTGATGTACTATTAAGTGGCGCAGATTACCATCATACAGAAACCTTACTTCCAAAAGAACTAAGACAATATTCCGAATCGTATTGGAACAAAAAAACCTTTGCTCCTTCTGCGTTATTATTCTACGTTGGATTTAACAAAAAACTAAAAAACGTTTCGCATCACACTTTATTTTTTGATACCGATTTTGATGCACACGCCAAAACTATTTACGACACCAAAGAATGGGCTGAGAAACCTTTATTTTATGCAAGTTTCCCAAGCATAACAGATGCATCCACTGCTCCTGACGGAAAAGAAGCTGGAATCTTTTTAATTCCTATTGCTCCAGATGTAGAAGACACGCCAGAAATTAGAGAACATTATTTTAAGCAACTTATTGAAAGAGTAGAAAAAATCACAGGAGAAGATCTTCAAAATAACATTTTATTTAAAGAATCGTATTGCGTAAAAGACTTTAAAGAAGATTACAATTCCTATAAAGGAAATGCCTATGGTTTGGCAAATACATTGACACAAACACATGTTTTAAGACCAAAATTAAAAAGCAAGAAAGTAGATAATTTATATTTCTGCGGACAACTAACTGTTCCTGGACCAGGCGTTCCTCCTTCTTTAATTTCGGGTAAAATAGTAAGTGATTTAATTATAAAAAATAGACCATAACATGAAAGCATTATTTGATACATCCAGTTTAAAATGTAGCAAGATTGTTACTAACAGCTACAGCACCTCATTTTCGTTAGGCATAAAACTATTTGCTCCTTCTATACGTCCTTCCATTTATGCAATCTATGGATTTGTGCGTTATGCCGATGAAATTGTGGATTCTTTTGAAGATTATCCGCAAGAAGATTTATTCTATGATTTTGTTGCCGATTATAAGAAATCCTTAGACAGAAAGATTAGTTTAAATCCTATTGTAAATTCGTTTCAAGAAGTGGCGCATAAATATCATTTACAAGAGTATGCGGATGCTTTTTTAAAGCGCATGGAAGCCGATTTACTAGTAACAGATTACACCACTAAAGAAGCGTATGAAAATTACATCTATGGATCTGCAGATGTTGTTGGCCTAATGTGTTTACGAGTATTTGTAAATAATGATGATAAAAAATTTGAAGCACTTAAAGCATCTGCTACACGATTAGGTTCTGCGTTTCAAAAAGTGAATTTTTTAAGAGACATTAAAGAAGATACCGAAAACTTAGGTCGTTCCTATTTCCCTAATTTAGATAGTAATTCACTAAACAATTCGAATAAAGAGGAAATAATAAAAGACATTGAAAAAGATTTTCAAGAAGCATATAAAGGCATTATACAATTACCTTTAGAAAGTAGACTTGGCGTTTATATTGCGTATCGATATTATTTAAAATTACTAAAAAAGCTTAAAAAAGCAGACCCTGAAAAGATTTTAAGCGGAAGAATTAGAGTTTCCAATCCATTAAAATTAGTTATACTTACTAAATCTTATATACGATATAAATTAAATGCGTATTAATTTTAACCGATTAAGTACCTTACAACACCATGAATATTATACAATACATACTAATTACTATAGCCACCTTTTCTGGTATGGAAGTGGTTACTTGGCTCACTCATAAATATGTGATGCATGGATTTCTATGGTATTTACATGCAGATCATCACCAACCAAAATATCCACATGCCTTTGAAAAGAACGACGCTTTTTTTGTCATTTTTGCTATTCCTAGCATACTACTATTATACTTTGGTGTACATCCAAATTTAAATTACCTGTTCTTTATTGGCTTAGGTATTTTCTTTTATGGCGTGAGTTACTTCTTAATTCACGATGTACTCATTCACCAACGTTTTAAATGGTTTAAAAACACGAAAAACAAATATCTTATTGGTTTAAGAAAAGCACATAAAGTGCACCATAAACATTTAGGAAAACAGGAAGGGGAATGTTTTGGAATGTTGCTTGTTCCGAAAAAGTACCATAACACTTTTAAAAAATAACACATGCAATCGTACACCTATCTTTTTGTAGATTTAGCTTGTATTGCTGTTCCGTTTATAGCGAGTTTTTATAAAAAACATGCCTTTTATAAAGAGTGGCATTCTTTTTTTAAAGCCAATATTATTATCGCTTTACTATTTGTTTTATGGGATTCTATTTTCACAGACCTTGGCGTTTGGGGTTTTAATACCGATTACTTAACAGGGATTCATTTGGGTAATTTACCAATAGAAGAAGTTCTATTTTTTATCTGTATTCCGTATTGCTGTGTCTTTACCTATTTTGCTTTACAACATATTATTACCCATAATCCTATAGAGAAAATAGCATCGGGTTTAAGTTCTTTCTTAATCGTTATCCTTTTTGTTGTTGGCCTTCTTCATTTTGAAAAACTGTATACTTCTATTACTTTTTTAAGTACTTCTATATTTCTAAGTTATTTAAAAATTAAGAAAGTCAATCTTTCGTACCATTACTTGACGTACTTTTTAATTCTACCTTTCTTTTTTATTAGTAACGGTATTCTTACTGGAAGCTTTTTAGTAGCACCAATTGTTTGGTATCATGATGCTGAAAATCTCGGAATTAGAATTGGAAACATCCCTATAGAAGATTCCATTTACGGATTACTTCTTATTTTCATGAATATCGAATTATACCGATATTTTAAAAATAGAAAAACTAACGTGTTAGACGAAAAATAATATTATCTGGAAAACCATCATCCATTCTACCAGCTTGTAAACCAAAACCATTCTTTTCTAATAAAGCGATAGAACCTTTATTATGCCTACTTGTAAATGCCTCGATAGTTTCTAATTCCAGTGTCTGGAAACCTAAATGCAAAACGCTTTTTAGGGCTTCGCTCATGATTCCTTTATTGTGGTATTCTGGTAATAAATCATAACCAACCTCCGCTGTTTTACGGTCTGCACTAAAATTCCAAAGGCAAATGCTTCCTATTTTTTTAGTTTCAGCAGTCAGATTTATAATCCAAGAAATGGATGTATTAGTCTCTATATACTTAATTAACTCTTGTGTTTTTTCTTCCGCTTCAGAAAGAAGTTTAAAAGCTGCTCTTGCAATGTATTGTACTACTTCTTCATTAGAGCGAAGTGCAAAAACAATATCTACATCCGTAGTATTTAAAATACGCAATGTTAATCTTTCCGTGTGTATTTCTTTAACCTCTTTAAATTCCATTCTTTAAAATAAACAAAAAAACCATTTACAAATAAATTTATAAATGGTTTTTATAGGTATTACAACAAATAAAAATTAAGAAACTGCTTTCAATTTTTTTATCGTTGTTTTTGTCAGTTTTTCCTCTGCGTACTCTTGCGTTACATTTAATGTTTTCTCTTTGCTACCTGGTAATTCAAACATAGCATCGGTTAAAATTTCTTCGCAAAGCGCACGTAAACCACGAGCTCCTAACTTATACTCTATTGCTTTACCAACAATAAAATCTAAAGCACCATCTGCAATACTAAACTCGATATCATCCATTTCGAATAATTTCTTGTATTGCTTAATAATTGCATTTTTAGGTTCCGTTAAAATGGCTCTTAATGTTTTAGCATCTAACGGATCCATGTAGGTTAATACAGGAAGACGACCAATAATTTCAGGAATTAAACCAAAGTCTTTTAAATCTTTTGGAATAATATATTGTAATAAGTGGTTTTGATCTACAACATTATCACTCATAGAAGCAGAATAACCAACAGCTTGCATGTTTAACCTTTTCGAGATTACACGATCAATACCATCAAAAGCTCCACCAGCTATGAATAAAATATTTTCAGTATTTACTTCTATAAATTTCTGATCTGGATGCTTACGTCCTCCTTTTGGCGGCACATTTACAACGGTACCTTCCAGCAGTTTTAATAATGCTTGTTGTACACCTTCACCAGAAACATCACGAGTTATAGATGGATTATCACTTTTACGTGCAATTTTATCTATTTCGTCAATAAAAACAATTCCTTTTTCTGCTTTTTCTAAATTGTAATCTGCAGCCTGAAGTAATCTTGTTAAAATACTTTCTACATCTTCACCAACATAACCTGCTTCTGTTAAAACAGTAGCATCTACAATTGCCAAGGGCACATTAAGCATTTTAGCAATCGTTTTAGCCATTAAGGTTTTACCTGTTCCGGTTTGACCAACCATAATGATATTTGATTTTTGAATCTCAATATCATCATCACTTGGTGGTTGCAATAATCTTTTATAGTGATTATATACTGCAACAGACATTACTTTTTTAGTTGCTTCTTGACCAATGATATATTCGTCTAAAAAGCCCTTAATTTTTTTTGGCTTGCGTAATACTAATTCTGCAGAAAGGTCACTATTATCGGTTTGTTTAGATTCTTCTATAACAATACCATGTGCTTGCTCAATACAGCGATCGCAAATATGCGCATCTAATCCTGCAATTAATAAGTTGGTTTCGGGTTTTTTACGTCCACAAAACGAACATTCTAAATCTTCTTTTGCCATTACTTAAATTATATTATCCTTCTTAGCGTATTGAAAAACCAATTAATTCAAGAGGTTTGTCAATACGCCAGATATGATAGTTTACTTTTGTTTTAGGTTCTCACTAAAATCTCATCAATCATTCCGTATTCTTTTGCTTTATCAGATTTCATCCAATAATCACGATCTGAATCCGTGTATACTTTGTCATAATCTTGACCAGAATGCTTACTAATAATATTGTAAAGCTCTTCTTTTAAGATTAAGATTTCGCGAGCGGTAATTTCTATATCACTAGCTTGTCCTTGTGCGCCACCTAAAGGTTGGTGAATCATCACACGAGAATGTGTTAAACCACTACGTTTTCCTTTTGTTCCAGCACATAATAATACAGCTCCCATAGAAGCGGCCATACCTGTACAAATTGTTGCAACGTCTGGTTTAATAAACTGCATGGTATCATAAATACCAAGTCCTGCATATACACTTCCTCCAGGAGAGTTTATGTAAATTTGAATGTCTTTATTGGCATCTGTACTTTCTAAAAATAATAATTGTGCTTGAATAATATTAGCAACTTGGTCATTAATACCAGTTCCTAAGAAGATGATTCTATCCATCATTAAACGAGAAAACACATCAAAAATAGCGATGTTCATTTGACGTTCTTCAATTATATTTGGTGTCAAGTTTGTTGGATACATGCTACTAATTATCTTGTTGTAGTATGTGCTGCTAATTCCTTGATCTTTTATTGCGAATTTTTCGAATTCTTTTCCGTAATCCATATGTTGATATAAAATTATAGTTATTAAAAAAGGCGTTAAAACGTAAAAGTTTCAACGCCTAAATATAAGGATTTATTCTTTAAAATTATGTTAACACTTATATAAGCTAAGTGTAACTATTTTGCCTTTTTATTTATCTCCGTAAACTTCTTTTACAAAGTCTTCGTACGTTAATTCTTTTACTTTAACATTAGCCTTTTCTTTATAGATCTCTAATAAACGTTGGCTAACGATTTGTTCTGATATTTTACGAGCTTCTTCTTGGTTAGATAAAACACGAGCAGCAATATCGTCTAGTTCTTTTTCGGACGGATTCATTTGTCCGAACTGCGCCATTTGCCCTTTAATCATGTTTTTAGCATGCCCTTGAATATCTTCTAAGCTTACTTGAATTTTGTTATCTGTGATTAGTTTCCCTTCAATTAATTGGTAACGCAAGCTTTTTTCAGACTTTTCATATTCGTCTTTTGCTTGGTCTTCACTTAATTGTTGTTCTCCTGCAGTTTGCATCCATTTTTGTAAAAATGCTGCTGGTAAGTCAAATTTAGTATTAGCTACTAAATACTCTGTCACATCATTTAAAAGTTTTTGATCTCCTTGTTGCACGAATTGTTTTTCGGCATCTTCTTTAATCTTTTCTTTTAATTCGGAAACAGAAGTTACGCTACCATCTGCAAATAATTTAGTAAATAAATCTTGGTCTAAATCTGCAAGCTCACGTTGGTTAATTTCTGTCACTGTAAAAGTCACTTCAATTTCTAAACCATGTGCATCCTCATGTTGTACTTTTAATGCATGCATTAAATCATGATCGTCACTATATAACCCTTTTGTTTTTAAAGTAATTACATCACCAACTTTAGCGCCAACAAATTTCTTTGCGTTTGCAGCTCCTTTAATTTTATCTAAAGTGATGGTAACTGTATTTTCAATTTCTTTTTCTTCGTTTTTAAAAGTTCCAGTTATTTCACTGTCTTTTTCAATTGCAGTTTGCGAAATTAATTTACCGTATTGTTTTTGGATGTTTATGATTTGATCGTCAATCATTTTATCTCCAGCAACAATATTATAGTGTGTTATTGCTTTTTTACTTTTTAAATCTACACTAAATTCTGGTGCTAAACCTAATTCGAATTCGAAAGAAAAATTTTCCGCTTCCCAATTAACTTCATCTTGTACTTTAGGTAACGGTTGTCCTAAAACATCTAACTTTTCTTCGGTTAAATATTTATTTAAACCTTCTTGTAAAAGTTTGTTAACCTCATCTACTAAAACGGCTTTACCATATTGTTTCTTAACCATTCCCATTGGCACGTGCCCTTTTCTAAATCCAGGAATGTTAGCAGTTTTTCTATAATCAACTAAGATTTTTTCAATTTTGTCGCTATAATCTTCTTTAGCGATTTCTACTTTTACTACTGCATTTAATGCATCAATGTTTTCTCTTGTAATATTCATTTTAAATGATATAAAACCCTAAAAGGGCATTTAACACTAGTTTAGATTCCCATTTTCATGAGAAACACAATTTAATAGAAACCTAAAAGCAAACTTTTAAAGAATTTTTACTATTAAAAAGGAGTGCAAAAATACTACTTTTTTACACTACAACAAAGTTTTTAACGTATTGAAAATTAGCCTACTTTTTATCTTGTTTTAAAAAAGATTGCAACAAAGATTGTAGAATACTTAAAAGCACACTAAAAAGCATTGCTGTCCAGAAGCTTCTAACCGCAAACCCATCTATAAAATTATCTGCTAAAAGTATGATACACGCATTAATAACAAACATAAATAAGCCTAGAGTTACTATGGTTATTGGCAAGGTTAGAATGACTAAAATGGGTTTCACAATAAGGTTTAAAATAGAAAGAACTACCGCTACAACAATAGCAGTGACATAACCATCTAGCTCTACACCATTTAAAAAACTTGCTAAAGCAAATACAGCAATAGCATTAAGTAAAAGTCTTATTATTAAGTTCATAATATTGTTTATTGAATTAGTACTTATTAATCGTTACCGCCTAATTTACAAAACCTATTACAGCTTTATAGAAATCTTCCGGATTTTCTGCATGTAACCAATGTCCGGCGTTTGCAATAGTTGTAATATTTGCTAAAGGAAAATGCCTTTTAATTAACGCTTCGTCTTGCAATGCAATGTATTCACTTTTGTCGCCACGAAGAAACAAAGTGTCCTTACTAAATTTCGCATGTATTGGTAATGCTTCACCAACTTCGCTTACATTTTCTTTTAAAACCTCTAGGTTTATACGAAGTGCTAGTTTTCCTTTTTCAATCCAATATAGATTTTTAAGTAAAAACTGTCTCGTTCCAGGTTCGGAAACATAATGAGCTAATACTTTATCTGCGGCACCTCTAGATTTTAGTTCTTCAAAATTCAGACTACTTAATCCTTCTAAAATAGCGTCGTGATGTATTGGGTAAAATCTTGGTGAAATATCTGCTATTATTAATTTAGAAACCAGTTCTGGATATTCTGTAGCAAACAGCATAGCCGTTTTCCCTCCCATAGAATGCCCTAACAAAATAATATCTTCTAGATTATATGCTTCACAATAGTTTTTTAAGTCTTCTACTAAAGCATCATAATTAAAAAGAGCACTATGAAAACTTCTACCATGATTACGCTGATCTACTAAATGCACTTGAAATCCAGCTTCGCTAAAATGATTTCCCAGTGTTTTCCAGTTATCGCTCATACCTAAAAAACCATGAAGAATAACAAATGGCTTTCCTTCTCCTAATATATTAGATTCTAATATTTCTTTATGTATCACCAAGCTGCTTGTATTTATAATTCTTATTTAAGTCGTTGTAAATACATTTGTATTACATTTTCTACACCAAGATAAAGGCTTTCCGAAATTAAAGCATGACCAATAGAAACCTCTAATAATCCCGGGATATTTTCTTTAAAGAATTTTATATTATCTAAAGATAAATCGTGCCCAGCGTTTATACCCAAACCAAGTGTATTACTTAATTCGGCACAAGCCTTGTATGGCTTAATAGCGTCGTAATTCCCTAAAGTATATTGATGCGCAAAAGCTTCGGTGTATAATTCAATTCTATCTGCTCCTGTTTCTTTTGCTCCTTCTATTTGCTTTACATCTGGATCTACAAAAATGGAAGTTCTAATGCCATTTGCTTTAAACTCTTGAATTACTTCCACTAAAAAATCTTTATGTTTAATCGTATTCCAACCGGCGTTACTAGTAATTGCATGTACACCATCTGGAACCAAAGTAACTTGGGTTGGTTTTATTGCTAAAACCATTTCTATAAACTTAGGAATTGGATTTCCTTCTATATTGTATTCGGTGTATACTTCTGGTTTTAAATCGTAAGCATCTTGATAGCGAATATGTCTTTCATCTGGTCTTGGATGAACGGTTACTCCTTCTGCACCAAAACGCTGTACATCCTTTGCAAACTGCACTACATTAGGCAAATCGCCACCTCTAGAATTTCGTAAAGTTGCTATCTTATTAATATTTACACTTAGTTTTGTCATTATATAAAGTATTATAGTACAAAAATACAAACTAGAACCGCCTTATTGTGCTATTTTTTTGATTAATTTGCAGAAGCAAAAAAGAAGAAAAATGAATCTTTCTAATTATATAATAAACGACATAGAACCACTTACATTAAAGGATAGTGTACGGGATTTGCAACTGCTATTTAATCAGCTTACGTATTCCCATATTCCTATAAAAAATAATGAAGATTTCTATTTAGGTTGTATTTCTGAAACCGATGTGCATTGCTTTGAAAGCACAGAACGCATCAGTGAGATCACCTATTCTGCGGAAGGCTTTTTTGTTCGAGAAAACACCAACTGGCTAGATATATTAGAAGCTTTTGCACAGAACTCGACGAACATCATGCCTGTTTTAAATGAAAGCAATACTTATTTAGGCTACTATGAGCTTAATGATATTATTAGTTTGTTTAACGAAACGCCTTTCTTTTCGGAAGTTGGAGGTGTTTTAAT
>JAGPUY010000422.1 GCA_018067265.1 Oceanihabitans sp.
CCAGGAAACCTACTATTTCATAATTGGCAAGACTCACATTATAATATAAAACCACCTGAATTTACAAGAGGTTTTCACATAGAATTGAATAAGAATTGGTTTTCAAACTTTGATATTCAGATAACAAATTTTGAAGGAAGCATCAATTTAAAGAATCCTATAATAAAGAACTTGATGAACCATATATTTGTTGAAACTAAAATTAACGACCAGTACTCAAATTTAAGTATTGAAAGTGATTTGATTGAAATTTTCAACACAATTAAGGAAAGTAAAGAAAGAAATTTAAGAAAACCAGATTGGGCAAATAAACTAAAAGAATTGTTGAATGAGGAAAAAATAGACTATTCTCTAAACAGTTTAAGTTCAAAGTTAGAAATACACCCTGTTCATTTGTCCAGAGAATTTAATCGATATTTTGGAACAAGTCTTGGTAATTATATTCGATTAATAAAACTTAATAAAGCCTTTTGTCTACTTACTTCAAACAAGTTTTCAATGACTGAAATTTGTTATCTATGTGATTTTTATGACCAAAGTCATTTCATCTCAAATTTTAAGAAAATCTATAATACAACACCAACAAAAATTTTAAAGAATATTTCCTGATGTTAATTATATACAATTTTGGGAAATGGAATAATTTCACCTTTGTAATTCATCAAAAATCAATCAAAAAATGAAAATACAAAGTATTTCACTTCTCTTATTTACATTTCTTACAATTAGTCTTTTCGGTCAAGATATGGCAGAATACACGAGTGGCTGGGAAGGAAAAATAGACGGTTCGAAAGTATTCAACCTAAAGGTGGAAATAGAAAGTTTTGGACTTGAAAAAGCTAGATTAAAAATTTCTAATAGTAAAAGCATTATTGACTATCCGTTTGATTCAAGAAGTACTTCAATATTAAAAGTGCCTTTTGCAAAAAATTATTCTTTTGAAGGCGTACTTTCTGAAAATGGAAAAGAAATTAATGGGTTTATCAAGTCTGGAATGCTTCTTTATCACTTAAAACTTACTCAATCAGAGAATAACGCTTTTATAGGAATTTGGAATCTACTAATGATAGATGAATTAAAGTCACTTAATTTTTATTTAAGTGTTGAAAATGGAAAAGGAAATGATTATCAAGCTTATCCAATTTTTGGAGATAATCGATTTACAGGAACTTGGTGCGACAATTTTCAAAAAGAAAAAGACTTGATTTCGTTTACTGATTTCAAAACTGGATTGCAGTTTAAAGGAAAATTAACAGCTGATGAAATTCAATTAGGTATCTATTTAGGTAAAAACTCAATTACACAGGTATCATTAAAAAAATCTACAACTGATTGGGAAATTGGTGGTTTTAATAATAAGAATAAAGTTTCTATTCTCAAATTGACAGAAATGGAAAAGCTTATTTCAAAGGATTCATTACCTAACACACATTCCGTTTTAATTTCAAAAAAAGGAGAAATTATTTATGAGAATTATTTTGATGGTTACAATGCAAATATCCCACACGATATGCGTTCAGCATCAAAAAGCATTTCGTCTGCAATAGTTGGAATTGCAAAAGACAAATCTTTATTTACAAATATTGAGCAATCTATTTTTGATTTTCTACCGAATAAATATCAAACTCTAAAAGACAGTTTAAAAACTGAAATTGATATTCAGAGTCTTTTAACAATGAGTTCAGGATTAGATGCAGACGATTATACAAGAGAGAGAAAATCATCAGCATCAGAGAATAATTACCAACCCACTAGAGATTGGACAGAAACCGTTTTAAAAGCGACAATGATAAACAAACCAAACACAGAAGCAAATTATGGTTCAGCTAATCCATATTTACTCGGTATTGCAATGGATTCAGTTATTTCTGAACCTTTGGAATTGTTTATAGACAAATACCTTTTTCAAGAACTTGAAATCTCAAATTATATAATACAAACTGACAGAAACGGAAATCCATATTTTGGTGGTGGAATGTACCTCACGCCAAAAGATATGTTGAAATTTGGGGAACTATATTTTAATAAAGGAAAATGGGAATCAAAACGTGTACTATCTAAAAAGTGGGTTAAAAACTCATTTAAAAATTATCGTAATTTAGAGAACGTACCAGATAAAAATGGTTATGGATATTTATGGTGGCACAACACATATCAAGTAAACGGGAAAAATATAGAGTCCATTGAAGCTAGAGGAGCTGGCGGACAGTATATTTTTGTTGTTCCGTGTCTAAAAACAGTTGTTGTTATTACATCTGGGAATTATAGAAATGGAAAAACACAGCAGCCTGAAATAATTTTTGAAGAATATATTTTACCTTACCTTGAAAATTGAAAAAAGTCAGTTGCCAACACCGTACATAATTAATTGCTGGTTTTAGCCGAAGTCCATAAAAACGGGGATCGTTTACAAAACTACAATGAAGATAATAGTAGCGAATTATCTATTACCACAACCTATATCATAGATACCAAAGGAATACTACAGTATGCCTTTTCAGATGCCGATTATAGTAAAATAGCTAGTATCTCAGATCTTTTAGAAAAAATAAAAACACCTCTTTATTTACATAAAGAGGTGTTTCATTAAAATACGAATGTCTATTTATTTTTATAGTTCTTTTTTAAGTGCTTCAATGGTTTTAGCCATTACAACACCAGGTAATTTTACTGGAGCTGCAACTTCTGCTAAAAATGTTCCCTTAACTTCTCCTGTCTTGTAAGTTGTAAAACCAATACGGTATAAACCGGCAGTTAAAGCTTTTGTAGGACTTCCCACTTCACTCTTATATCTTAATAAAGAATTGTAACTTCTTCCACTAGGTTGTTTCGGCATTTCACTACTATCATCATTGCTATCTAGCGTAGTCCAAGTAGCATTTTTAGCAGCGTCTACCGTAATATCTTCTTTTTTGAAGATCGTAGAACGCTCTAAAGTAATGTACGTATCAAAATAATCACTAGAAGAAGCATTTTCGGTGTAAGCTTCCGAACTAATAGCTCCTTTAATTTTTGTTTTAGCTACCGGAGAAAGCATTCTTACACCAAGTTCTGGAGCAACAGCAGGAATCCATAGGTATATATAATGGAATTTTTTACCATCTACTATTTCATCTTCATTTCCTGCAGAAGCGTAACCTAAATACGATATAACATCTGTATAAGGTACTTTAATTGTTTTTGGTCCAATCTTTTTCTCGACTGAACTTCCAAACTTTTTTAATTTTTGAGCTTCTGCATTAAAAACACAACAGAAAGTGAATACGGATAATACTACTAATTTAATTTTCATGATTTTTTATTTAATTTATTAATTTATAGACATTCCTTATTTTAATTCGAAAGAGACCGTTACTACATGACTTTGTAATCTAGAAGTACCATAACTTTGTGCGTATTGTTCGCTTGTGTTCTGATCTACAATACCAACAACTTCACCAACGGTTTTATTCATTTTTTGAGCTAAAGCCTCTGCCTTTTCTCTTGCGTTATCCATTGCTTTTTTTGCAAGAGCTACTAATTCATCGTTGGATAATTTATTGGCTTCTATCTCTGTATTAGTAATAGACATTCCAGCTACTTTTAGGTTTATAATTTTTCTAACCTCTTCTTTATTCTCTGTTTTTAGGAAGTAAAATTCTGTTACTCTGCCTTGCCCATAAGATGAAGCAAACTCGTAATAGGTACTTCTACGAAACCTGCTAAAATCTATACCTAAATCTCCTAATTTATTAATGTAATTGTTCTTTACGTCGCTTACAGAGGCTACTTCTACTTCGCCTTGCCCTTCATAAACAAGTATTTGCTGTAAGGAGATTAAAATCGTGTAGCTATTGTCTTCTACACTTGTTTCCGTTTCACCAACTACGGTAATGGTATTTCTGTTTTCTTGCGCTATGGAGGATACCGTGAATAACACAGCCATTAAAAAGATGAATTTTTTCATAATAATTTTAATTTATGTTTTAGTTTAAATTTTATATTTTTTTAGAAGAATAAGATAGAAGCAACAATCATCCAGGCACCTACAAATAGCCCTACGATTCCTAGTTTCCCTTGTTTTGGAGCTAATTTCTCTCTAAGCACCATTGCTTTTTCTTTAGCAGCTTCATTTTTAGATAAAACAAATTTATTAATAAGACTAAATCCTAACATAAACCCTAGAACAGCTTCTACAATACTTCCTGCTAATAATGTTACCCACCAAATTGGGAATGTTGTAAGCCAACCTAAATTTAAAATGGAAAAAATAATACCCCAAACACCATAAAAACAAAAAATAAGTCCGATCCAACCTTGGTAAGGTTCTATTTTTTCTAACAATTCTTTTGCGTTAGGTTTTTTGGATAATAATAAAGATGGTACTGCGATAATGCTTAATAAAATAAGTGTAATTCCGAAAGTCATAATTTTGTTTTTAATGGTTAAAGTTTGTTTGTTTTTTAGAAAGGAAACACCAGTTTGTTTTTATATTATTCGTTTATGGTGTTTCTTATTCTCTGGTACAAATTTATGGCAGAAGTCCGTTTGTTTTAACCCCGTTTTTAGTGAAAATGAATACCCTGAAAACAGGGTGTTTCATTATTTTTAACTGATTTACAACTAGTTAACAGATGTGTTTTGTTTGTTTTTAAAATGAAATAACACGGAACATAATAGCATATAAAATATGTTTTTCATTAAAACACTGAAGGACTTGACTTTGGGGAACAAGCAATAAAAAAGAGCTCTATTATAAAATAGAACCCTTGGGTATAATTAATGAGAATATATATACTAGGAAGACACGTAGCCTTTTTTTATGGCGTATTTGGTAAGTCCGGCGAGGTTTCTAACATCCAGTTTGGTAATCAGGTTTTTTCGGTAGCTTTCAATAGTATGCTTACTCAAAAACAACTGATCTGCAATTTCTTGTGTAGTAAATTCTTCCGCAATTAACGAGATAACTTCCACTTCCCTTTTGGTGAGTTTAATTTCCTTTTCTTTATTCTTTTCAAATTTATTTTTCAGATAGATATCTTTAATTTCCTTTGAGAAATATTTTTCTCCTCCTAAAATAGTTGCTATCGCTTTTAAGAACTCTTCCTTTTGTGCATTTTTCTGAAGATAACCATCCACATTACTTTCAATAAGATCATCAATAATTTTTGGGTCATTATGCATACTAACCACCAAGGTTTTTATATTTCTATCCGTTTTTTTAATCCACTTATTTAAAGCAATACCATCTACTTCTGGCATAGTGACATCGGTAATTACAAGATCTATTTTTTCTTCTGTATTTATCGAAATATATTTTTGAACATGTCCGCCATGCTTCGCCGTAAATAGAATATTGTAATTACTTTCGGTTTTTAGAATACTTAATAAACCATCTAAAAACATTTTATGATCGTCGGCTATAATTAGGTTATGCTTCATTTATTTATGCTTTTAATGGGATTTCTATATGGATATTGGTACCTCTATTCGCTTTGGAATCGATATGCAATTTGCCATTATAATTTTCAATTCTATTCTTAATATTCGTTAAACCGATACCCAATGTAGTCTTCGATACATCAAATCCGATGCCATCGTCTTCATACACAAAAAACAGACATTCGTTTAAAAGGTCTAACTGTATATCTATGGTTTTCGCTTTTGCGTATTTTAGCGTATTGGTTGTTAATTCCTGAAAGATAGAAAACAATTCGTTTTGTAAAATTTTGTTTAGGCTATTGATCTTTTCTTCGTCATAAAAAGAAACATTGCATTGTATCTCACTAGCATCTTCCACCGTATGAATATATTCTTTGATTAAAAAAACGAAATCATTTTCTCTGATTTTTTTCGGTAATAAATTATGGGAAATGTTCCGTACTTGCTCATAGGTATCGTCTAGCTGACTGTAAATTAATTTCAACTTATCTGGATGATTCGAAAGCTGACTAAATTGCAATTTTATAGCTGCTAAATTACCACCAACACTATCATGCATTTCTTGAGCAATCTTTTTACGTTCTTGGTCTTGCCCTCTTATAGATGCTTTTATTAGCTTAATTTCTTGATCCTTTTTTAAAGAAAGCACTTGCTGCTCATTAATCTCTTTCTCTTTTAAATTAAGTAAACCTTGCGCTTGTAATTTTTGATAATAGATAATTAAAAGTCCAGCAATTGGCACTAATAAAATGAAAAAAGCCACAAGAACAATGTATTTAATAGTCTTTTCTCTATCTAGCTCTAAAGCTTTTAAAGTTTCTTTTTCTTTAAGTAATGCGATTTCATTTTTACGTTTTTCAACACCGTTTTGTAATTGTAAAACCTGATTTTCATTTTGTTTTGCAATAATAGCTTCTTGCAGTTTATACTTTTCTATATCTGCATCCTTGTTCTTAATATGTAAACTCTTATTCAGATTTTCTATCTGTAATAGTTTTATCGTTTTTTCTTTTTCTAGCGTTTTAAATTTAACCTCTAAACTGTTTATCTCTTTTTCCGTTTGTGAATTCTCGATAGAATCTTTTATCTCGTAATAATGTTTTCCGTAGCTATAAGCACTGCGATGATCACCTTTTCGAAGCGAAAGCTTTTCTAACATGAGATAACTATTCATCTCTATATCTAAATTACCCAAATTCAAGGATTTAATTAGCGTATTAGAAAAAATTAAAAGTGCTTCACTATCTCTTTTTTCATTGAATAAGATAGTTCCTATTTTTCCTAAAATGATGAGTTCTAAATTATAAGACCTATTGTCTCTGCTAATTTCTTTTGCTTCGTAGAATGCCGTAAGCGCTTTGTCTGTTTCTCCTTGACTTAAATAATTATCTCCTATATTAATTATAACATTTACTAAGGCCTGTTTTCTATACGTATCCTTCTCACAGATATCTTTTGCTTTCTGTAAATAGGCGTTGGCTTTTTCATAATTAGAAAGGGATGAATAGATAGAACCTAAATTAATATAGCTTCCTAAAATAAGTTCCTCATCGTTAGAAAACGCAATACATTTATCAAAAAGAGTTAAGGCTTCTTCCGTTTTACCAAGAGTAACATAGGTACTTGCCAATCCGTGTAAATGCGTATAATACAAGTTTGTTTCCTTATGTTTCTCACTGAGTTCTGCTCCTTTGATATGCCACTTTTTACTTTCCTGATACAAGCCCTTGTTTTTATTATTTAGAGCTAGAAGTTGATAAGACAATATGGTTAATCGCACACCTAAAGAATCTTTAATATTCTTTTTACTTTTAAGTGCTTGATGGGTATAATAAATGGAAGAATCCATAGCCACGTATTTACTATGGTAGTACGCCAATAATAAATTGGTATTGGTTATCGCTTTTTCAGACTTAAAAGCACCTAATACATGATGCGCTTCCTTGTATGCTTTTTTTTCAAAACCATTATTGAAATAATAAAAAAGCTGATCGACCTTTTCCCCTTCACTTTCAATAATAGATGTTGTTGTTTGTGCCATACCAATGGAAGTATAGCATACAAATAGAAAAGTAAAAAAGTATCGGCACTTTAAAAACATGCACAAATGTAGGAATTGCTAACCTTATAAGCATCCCCGAAAACAGGGTTTATGCGTTTTTTTTACAAAGCGTAAATTACCACTAACAAGAAGATAGATAACCTACTTCTATTCTTTTTCAGAAAAACGTTAAACTAAAAAACTCGCAATCAAACCTTTAGAATGACTCGTTGGAAGCACCGGGAAATCGAACCAGTTTTGTAACTTCTCTTCAAAGCCTGCATTATTTAAATAGTTATGAAGTGCCACGTTTAAACCTTTGGTATATTTAGGATGGGCTGCTCCTTGCGGATCTACATGATACAAATCGTTTTGGGCAAATCCTTCAAAAACAGGCCCTGTTATTTCGATACCAAATGCTTCCGGATTCTGACCAATCGGACTATGAATAGTCGTTGTAAATTGGTGCCAAAATGCAGACTGAATACAATTCCTTTCAAACAATTGTCGCACAACTTCTAAAGAATCGATAGTCTCTTGTTCGGTTTGCGTTGGAAATCCATACATGAGATAGGCATGCACCATGATATTATTCTTAGAAAAATTATTGGTTACTCTGGTAACTTGTGCAATATCTACCCCTTTTTTCATCTTAGCCAATAATCTATCAGAAGCTACTTCTAGTCCGCCAGTTACTGCAATACAACCAGATTTTGCCATGACCTCACATAATTCGAAATCGAATGTTTTTTCGAATCGAATGTTCGTCCACCAAGTGATCTTTACATTTCTATCGATTAATGCTTTAGATAAGGCTCTTAGCATTTTAGGAGGCGCAGCTTCATCTACAAAATGAAAGCCAGTAATGCCAGTATCTTTTGTTATTTTCTCAATTTTATCGACTAAATCTTCAGCGGTTGTGTTTTGATAATTCCCGATATAATCCAAAGTCACATCGCAAAACGAACATTGTTTCCAGTAACAACCATGCGAAATAGTAAGTTTATTCCATCTGGCATCTGTCCACATACGATGCATCGGATTTACCACATCTAAGAAAGAAACATATTTCTCAAAAGGCAACCCAGAATAATCTGGTGCCGGCAAATTTTTATGGTGGTAAATGGTATTCGGAATTTTATTCTTGTACACCACTGCTTCATTTTCTAATACAAAGGTGCGCTCCAGTTCACTAGCATCCATTTTACCTTCTAGATATCGGACTATTTTAAGCAAAGGACCTTCGCCATCATCTAAGGAAATAAAATCTACGAATTCAAAAATTCTAGGATCTTCCAGCGTACGTAATTCGGTGTTGCAATATCCGCCACCAAAAGCCACATGTATATCTGGAAAAAGTTGTTTGATAAACTGCGAACAGCGCAATGCCGCAAATAAATTCCCAGGAAAAGGAATGGTAAAACAAACCAAAACAGGTGTATGTTCTTCAATTTGAGCGACTAGAATATCTAGCATTTCCTCTTCTACGATGGTAGGTTGATAACTCAAAAAAGTATCTAGTTGATCAAAACTACTTGCCGAAGTCGCAATTTGCTCGGCATATTTAGTAAATGCAAAAAACTCATCGACATTGGCTTGAATAAAATCGCCAATCTCTTCAATAAAAAGCGTTGCATGATGCTTTGCTTTATCGATCACTCCTATTTCTCCTGCTTCCCAAGTAATAGTGGTATTGACTTTAGATAAACGATGCCCTAATGGTAAAAAACCTTTTTCTAAGATGGTATTAGCCGTTTTAATATCTTGTTTCTGAAGAAATGCAAGTACCACATCTACTCTAGAAATATACATGTCCTTTCTATTGCTCATTTCTGGATACTGATAATTCTCCAAATCGGTAGCTTCCTGAAAAATAGCACGCAAAAAATCACTTCTAAAAACAGAAGTAAAAAGTTCGATACTTAAATCGCAATGCGTAACCGTTATCTCGTGTTTTTCTAAAAACCCTTTAAGATAAGCAGTTGCAGGATACGCGGTATTTAACTGCGTAAAAGGTGGTGTAATAAAAAGGATTTTAGATTGCATGCTGCAAAGATATAGTTCTTAAAAATAAATGTGTGGAAATAGTGTGGTAATATTCTGAATGAATTAGTAAGCTATCAGAAACATTTTAAACAAAAAAAAACAGACTGCTTACACAATCTGTTTTTTATTTAAAATTCAGTAGAAATCCTACAACGCAAAATTCACATACACAGACAAACGCTGTTTAGACTCTACATTATCACCAAATAAACTCTGGTTAATTGGTAACGTATAACTTGCTCCGAAAATAAATTTATCGATGGCTAATTCCGATCCAATAGAAGCATTTAAAATGTTTCCGTCGGTATCCTCTAAAGTTTCGCCATATTGTGTAATCTTGTTGTAAACATCTCCAGAAACACCAACAAATGGCATGATATTCATTTTTTCTGTTGCAAATGCACGATATAGATTAGTTGCATAACTAAACTGGTTTCCAAACTGGTAATCGTTTTTATTTTCGCCTTTTAAATAATAACTAAAAAGGGTGTTTACGCCGTATGTATCACCTCCGTAA
>JAGPUY010000423.1 GCA_018067265.1 Oceanihabitans sp.
TTATTTCTAATTGCCCCTTCTTTTTCTCGCACTAATCTAATGCCGCTTTGCTCTAACTCAATGCCACTTTTGTTATAACTAAAAGGGTCCTTAAAATGTTTGTTTTTTTTAAGCTGAATAGATGCTTTTTCATAATTGAAAATAATATGAAATCTTTTTAAAACGTTACCCGCAATACTACCATTTCTGTCTTTATGATTTTTTGCAAACGAAATAGAAGTTGCCTCAGGAAAAGCAACATTTGCGTTTTTTAGAATAAAGCTATTCATAGCAAAAGCTTCTACTTTAGCTCGTTTTCCATATACACTTCCGCTTAATCCGTGCCCTAAAAAATCTATAAAACTATTACGGTGTGCGTTGATACCTAAGGAAGCATCTTCAAATAACCAAAGAGCATCACTTCCGCCGGAATCTATTAATAATTTAACCGGGATTTTCGCATCATCAATAGTAACTTCGGCATTTATATAAGGTTTCTTATTATAAAAGTACAGAGGCAGATACGCACACTTTTTACACTTTTTGTACGTATACGATTCATTTTCATGAATCTTAATAATCTTGGAAGCGTAGTTTATTTCTACCACTAGATCTTTAAAAAAATCATATCCTATAATACCATGGATAGGAATTCCTAGTTTTGGCGCAAAATCTAATTTAGAATTATAAACCACAAACAGGTCTTGACCTATATTAAGCGCTTCACCAATTTCTATTATATTATTCCTAGACCGCAATGCTTCTACAGATTCTCCTTCCCCTAAACCTCGAATTACTATTTTTTCGGCATTATTAATCTTTAAGGTTTCATGGATATTATAAATATTAAACAGAATAGGTTTACTCACGCCCGTATCTAATATAAACGAAAGCGCTACGCCGTTAATTTTCACAGGAATTACGACTAAATTGTTAATTAATTTAAATTTTATTTTATCCCTTTTCTTTTTATTTTGAATTACAAAAGTGCCTTGAGAAAATCCAAAAAAGGAGATACTAAATAGAAATAGAAAAGTAAGGGCTATTTTTTTCATAAGCTCAAAAAAACACTTCTCCATCAATTTACAAATCTTTATTCTAAAATCTGTATTTAGTGCTGCTTTTTAAAAAAACTTTGATATAATTTTCGCAACTTTGTATCTCAAATACTTATAAAATGCCAGCAATTTCAAAAAAAGGGCAGTTGATGCCACAATCACCTATTAGAAAACTAGTTCCATTTGCTGAAGAAGCTACTAAAAATGGAAAAACCATATACTATTTAAACATTGGCCAACCAGATATAAAGACGCCAAAAATAGCATTAGATGCTGTGAAGTCGATTTCTTTAGAAGTATTAGCCTACTCTAGATCGGAAGGCTCTGAGGAATACAGAACAAAAATAGCGCACTATTACGCTAAAAATGATATTCATGTAAAACACGATGATATTATTGTAACTACAGGTGGAAGCGAAGCATTGCTTTTTGCCTTTGGAAGTATTATGGATGTGGATGATGAAATTATTATTCCAGAACCTTTTTATGCAAACTACAATGGTTTCTCTACTTCTTCTGGAGTAAAAGTGGTTCCTGTTATATCTAAAATTGAAGATAATTTTGCTTTACCTCCAATGGAAGAGTTCGAAAAACTTATTACACCTAGAACCAAAGCTATTCTAATTTGTAACCCAGGAAATCCTACAGGTTACTTATATTCTAAAGAAGAAATTAAAAAACTTGCTGCAATAGTAAAAAAGCACGATTTATTTTTAATTGCCGATGAAGTATATAGAGAATTTGCCTATGATGGTAATACACATTACTCTATCATGCAAGAAGAAGGATTAGAAGAAAACGCGATCATGATTGATTCTGTATCTAAAAGATATAGTATGTGTGGCGCGAGAATTGGTTGTTTGGTTTCTAAAAACAAAGAAGTAATACAAACTGCACTAAAATTTGCGCAAGCAAGATTAAGTCCGCCAACTTTAGCACAAATTGCAAGCGAAGCTGCTTTAGATACGCCTCAAAGCTATTTTGATGATGTTATTGAAGAATATGTAGAAAGACGTAATGTACTTATCACCGAATTACAAAAAATAGAAGGCGTGCAAGTAGCGACCCCCAAAGGAGCGTTTTATTGTATAGCTCAATTACCAATCAAAAATAGTGATGCTTTTGCGCAATGGCTTTTAGAAGATTTTGACTTAAATGGAGAAACCGTTATGGTAGCTCCTGCTGGCGGATTCTATTCTACTCCAGGCGTTGGTTTAAACCAAATACGTATTGCTTATGTGCTTAAAAAAGAAAGCCTAATAAAAGCAGTACATATTCTTAAAGAAGCTCTTAAAGTGTATAAAGACTAGTGCAAATACAACATAACATATCTTTAAAAGAATACAATACTTTTGGTATAGATGCAAAAGCAAAACACTTTGTATCTATAGCTGCTATCGAAAGTTTAAAAAGCGTGCTTCAACTGCCAGAATACCAAAAAAGGTTTATTCTTGGCGGTGGAAGCAATATGCTACTGACTAAAGATGTAGAAGCACTAGTATTGCATATTAATTTAAAAGGAATAGAAATTGTTTCGCAAGAGGATACATTTGCTATAGTTAAAGCACAAGCTGGTGAAAACTGGCATGCGTTTGTACTTTGGTGTTTGCAAAATAATTTTGGCGGATTAGAAAACCTTTCCTTAATACCTGGTAACGTTGGCACCGCTCCGATTCAAAATATTGGCGCTTATGGTGTGGAGTTAAAAGATGCTTTCGTTTCTTGCGAAGCCTTAGAAATAGCAACACAAAAAACCAGAATATTTACAAAAACGGATTGTAATTTTGAGTATAGAAATTCTGTTTTTAAACAAGAATTAAAAGGAAAATATATTATTACCAGTGTTCTTTTTAAGTTAACTAAAAACAACCATATACTTCGTACTAATTACGGAGCAATCTCTACACAATTAGAATTAATGCACGTGGAGAAACCAACCATTCAAGAGGTTTCTAAAGCTGTCATTGCCATTCGAGAAAGCAAACTACCAAATCCTAAAGAGATTGGAAATAGCGGCAGTTTCTTTAAAAATCCCGTAATTACATTACAAGATTTCGAAACCTTAAAACGAAGTTTCCCAGAAATACCAAACTATCCTATTTCTAGCACTTCTATTAAAATACCCGCAGGTTGGCTTATAGAAAAAGCGGGCTTTAAAGGAAAGCGTTTTGGGGATTATGGTGTACATGAAAAACAGGCATTAGTTTTGGTAAATTATAATAATGCCAAAGGAATTGAAATATTAAAACTATCTCAAGTAATACAAGAAACAATAAAGCGTATATTTAATATATCTATAGAAGCCGAAGTAAATATTATTTAAATCTAAAATAAATCTATAACTTTGATACCCTATAAGTTAGTTCAACACTAAACAAAAATATCTTTTGACTACACCAATAGAGCAACAAATAGTGCATTTACTAGAGCAAGGCGACAAAAAAGCTATTACTTTGTTGTACCAAAATTACGCAGACACACTACTTGGTGTAATCTCTAAAGTCATTGCCGACCAAGATTTAGCACAAGATGCATTGCAAGAAACATTTATAAAAGTTTGGAAAAAAGCCCAAACCTACGATGCAAAAAAAGCAAAACTCTTTACGTGGCTATATCGAATTGCCTATAATACGGCAATCGATAAAATACGCTCTGTGTCGAATAAACAAAGCAAAGAAATCCAAATTGAAAATTCTAACGTATATACACTAACAAGCAATAGCTTGAATCAAGACGTTATTGATATTAAAACACATCTAAAAACAATAGATGAAAAATATCAAATAGTAATTAATGCCCTATTTTTTGAAGGCATGACACAACAAGAAGCAAGTGATGAATTGCATATTCCGCTTGGTACCGTAAAATCCAGATTAAAAATTGGATTACGTGAATTAAAAAAGATTTACGATCCAAAACCAAAAAGTAATGAATGATAAAATAATTACATTTTTAAATTCAGATCTATTAGACAAATATCTAGTAGGCATCGCCACTTCAGAAGAAACTGAAATGGTAGAAGCTTACATTGCCCAATATCCTGAAGTTAAAAATGCCTACAATACTTTACAGCACAATCTTGAAATTGTAGCTAAAAGTAATGCCATTGAAGCACCAGAACATATATTAAACAATATACTTTCTGCACTTGACGAAAAACCAGTAATTGCACTACAAACCGTATCCAAACAAAAAACTTGGTATAAGTTTAGTATAGCTGCAAGTATAACTGCCTTCATTTTTGCAGGTTCTACATTTATGTTTTACATAAACAACCAAGACCTAAAACGTGAAAATCAAGTTATAGCAGATGAAATTTTTGATCTACGTAGCGACATCGATCAAAACAATCTAATGCTAAGCGATATTATGCAACAATTTAAACAGCTTAATAACCCGGAAACCCAAAAGTATATTATAAAAGGAAACGCAAGGGCTAAGAATTTAAAAACGGTTGCATACATAAATCCTATAGATAAAACATCGATGATAGATGTGGTTTCCTTACCACAACTACCAGAAGAACAATGTTACCAAATATGGGCAGAAGTGCAAGATAAAATGGTTAGTTTAGGTATCTTAAACGAAACAGATAGTCAACTTATACCTTTACCATACACAGAAAACGCTTTAGGTTTAAATATAACCATAGAACCAAAAGGAGGAAATGAAAATGCTTCTGTAGAGAAATCTGTTGCAGAAATTAGCTTAAAAAAATAAATTGCTTACCTATAATAATTACAAGCCTCGTTTTAAAAAGCGAGGCTTTTTTAGTATACTCATTTCCCAAAAAGTAGTATCTTTGTAAAAATTATTAAGAACAATACACACATGAAACTACTAGCAATTACATTAGTACTTTTAGGTTTAGCAATAGCTGGAATAGCAATAAAAATTTGGGCAAAAAAAGATGGGAAGTTTGCAGGTACTTGTGCTAGCCAAAACCCTATGTTAAACAAAGAAGGAGAATCTTGCGGCTTTTGCGGAAAAACTCCAGAGCAATACCAAGATTGTAGCGAACCTCAACATTCTTAAAAGTACATGATTATACTGAATATTGCCTTCTACGCTTTTATAAGCGTAGTAAGTATTCAAATTATATATTACCTTTTCTTATTTTCAAAATTTGCTTTTTTAAATCCGAAGAATGAAACACAAAAAAAAAATGCTGTTTCTATTCTTATTTGTGCTAAAAATGAAGCCGAGAATTTAAAGAAATTCCTTCCGTATATTTTAAATCAAGAATATCCCGATTTCGAAGTTGTTTTAATTAACGATAACTCGCATGATGACACGCTAGATATCATGGAAGAATTTGCGGCACTACACCACAATATCAAAATTGTAAATATAATACCAACCGAAGCTTTTTATGGCAACAAAAAATACTCGTTAACCCTTGGTATAAAAGCATCAAAAAACGAGCTTTTAGTTTTTACAGATGCAGACTGCAAACCAAATTCTAAATACTGGTTACAAGAAATAAGCGCACATTTTAGTACCAGCAAAAGTATTGTTTTGGGTTACGGAGCATATGCAAAAATAAAAGGTTCCTTTTTAAATAAACTCATACGCTTTGAAACCTTATTAACCGCTTTGCAATATTTTTCTTATGCCAAATCCGGAATACCATTTATGGGAGTTGGTAGAAATTTAGCGTATAAAAAAGAAGAATTCTTTAGCGCAAATGGTTTTATAAACCACATGAAAGTTCGTTCTGGTGATGATGATTTGTTTATAAATCAAGTAGCAACCAATAAAAACACAAGCATTTGTTTTACCAAAGACAGTTTTACTATTTCTAATCCGAAAACAACTTTTAAAGATTGGATTTTACAGAAAAGAAGACACGTTTCAACAGCAAAACATTATAAGGCGATACACAAAGTACTACTTGCTATTTTTTATATTTCCCAATTTCTATTTTATGCTTTAGCAATTGCATTACTCCTATCGACGTATTGTTGGCAAATAGTTTTGCCGTTATTTCTCTTAAGATTCCTTATTTTTTATATAGTATTTGGTCAAACCTCTAAAAAGTTAGACGAAAAAGACCTTATTATTTCACTTCCTTTTTTAGAGTTCTTTTTAATTGGCATGCAATTAGCTATATTTATAACCAATCTTATTGCAAAACCGAAATATTGGAAATAGAAGAAGCGATACAACAAGCAAAAAAAAACGAACAAAAGGCCTTTAATTTCTTATTAAATACTTTTTGGGATGACGTATATGGTTTTCAGTTAAAACGTATTCAAAATGAAAACGATGCCGAAGACGTTACCATTCAAACCTTTTCTAGAGCTTTCGATAAAATAGATACCTACAAGGCAGAATACAAGTTTAAAACTTGGCTGATTACCATTTCAAAAAATATTCATATCGATTTATTACGAAAAGAAAAACGTTCTATTTCTACCGAAATATCTAAAGATGATGAAAATTCTATTTTTCAAATTTTAGACGAAACGCCTTCCGTGGAGGATAAGCTCATTACAGAACAAAATTTAGCCAAATTACTTCGAGACATTAAAAAGCTAAAACCACATTACCAAGAAGTTATTAACCTACGCTATTTTCAGGAGTTAAGCTACAAAGAAATCTCTACCAAATTAGACGAACCTATTAACAACGTTAAGGTAAAACTCTTACGTGCTAAAAAATTATTAGCAGAAATTATTCAGAAAAAATAAGCTTGCACCTAACAGGCTTTAATTTATAGTATCTCACCATTCTATAAGGCATTTTTAATAGAATACTTTGTATCTTTGTACTTAGAAATCACAAAGTAAATGAATACAGATACTGCTTCAAATATAATTCCAGAACGTATAGCAAAACCTAAATGGCTTCGTGTAAAGTTACCAACAGGTAAAAAATACACAGAACTTCGTGGTTTAGTCGATAAATATAAACTGAACACTATTTGCGCCTCTGGAAGCTGTCCAAACATGGGAGAATGTTGGGGAGAAGGTACAGCAACCTTTATGATTCTTGGTAACGTTTGCACACGATCTTGTGGCTTTTGTGGTGTAAAAACCGGAAGACCAGAAACGGTTGACTGGGACGAACCAGAAAAAGTTGCTCGTTCTATTAAAATAATGAATATTAAGCACGCTGTTTTAACAAGTGTAGATCGTGATGACCTAAAAGATATGGGAAGCATTATGTGGAGTGAAACCGTGAAAGCGGTCCGCAGAATGAATCCGGAAACGACAATAGAAACCCTTATTCCAGATTTTCAAGGGGTAGAATTACATATAGACAGAATAATAGATGTTGCGCCAGAAGTGGTTTCGCACAATATTGAAACCGTTAGACGCTTAACTCGTGAAGTACGTATTCAAGCAAAATACGACAGAAGTTTAGGAGTTTTAAAATACCTAAAGCAACAAGGACAAAGACGTACAAAATCTGGTATTATGCTAGGTCTTGGCGAAATGCGAGAAGAAGTTATAGAAACGTTGCATGATTTAAGAGCGAATGATGTAGATGTAGTTACTATTGGTCAATATTTACAACCAAGCAAGAAACATTTACCAGTGAAACAATTTATTACTCCAGACCAGTTTGAAGAATATAGAGAAATTGGTTTAGGTCTTGGTTTCCGTCATGTGGAAAGTAGCGCACTAGTGCGTTCTTCTTACAAAGCACAAAAACATATTAACTAATGGTTCGTGTTGCAATAAACGGATTTGGAAGAATTGGCAGACGCGTTTTTAGACTACTTCAAAACAATCCAAACATTAAAGTTGTTGCTATAAACGATTTAGCAGACGCAAGAACCTTAAGCCATTTACTAAAGTATGATAGCATTCATGGTATTTTTCATGAAGACGTTTCTTGTAACGAGGATCATATTATAGTGAACAACAAAAACATTCCTTTACTCAATAAACAAAAACTAGAAGATATTAATTGGAAACCTTTTAATATCGATTTTGTTATTGAAGCAACGGGAAAATTCAAAACAGAAGAATCCCTAAACCTTCATATTAAAAATGGCGCAAAACGTGTTATTTTAAGTGTTCCTCCAGTGGATGACAACATAAAGCTAGTTGTTTTAGGTGTAAATGAATCTATTCTAGATGGCTCTGAAAAAATAATATCTAACGCATCTTGCACAACAAACAACGCTGCACCAATGCTAGCCATTATGCAAGAACTTTGCGGTATTAAACAAGCGTATATTACAACCGTACATTCGTATACAACCGACCAGAGTTTACACGATCAACCACATAGAGATTTACGTCGCGCAAGAGCTGCTGGTCAATCTATTGTACCAACAACAACTGGAGCTGCAAAGGCACTCACCAAAATATTTCCAGATTTAGCGAATGTAATTGGTGGTTGCGGTATAAGAGTTCCTGTAGCTAATGGTTCACTTACCGACATCACTTTAAATGTGGAGAAAAATGTAACTATCGAGCAGATTAATGCTGCATTTAAAAAAGCTTCGCAAAATAAATACAAAGGTATTTTAGAGTACACGGAAGATCCGATAGTGTCTATTGATATAGTAGGAAATACGCATTCTTGTATATTTGATGCACAAATGACTTCAACCATAGGAAATATGGTTAAAATTATAGGTTGGTACGATAATGAAACAGGTTATTCTAGTCGTTTAATCAACTTAATCAGCAATTTATCGGTAAAAAGTTAACTTTTGTCGAATAAATATCTATATTTGTTTATATCATTGTTAAAAAAATGTTCCGAATCAACTACTATATATGTGCTATTATCATGGTGTTGAGTTGCAGTGTATTCTCTCAAGAGATCACTACTCAAGAGAAAGATACTATACAGCAAAACGTAAATAACCTTATAAGGTTAGCACAAAAAGACATAGATAATTCTAATTATTTTAAGGCTCAGAATGCGCTTGAAACTGCCCTTGTTCAAGCTACCGCTATTGGCTACCATAAAAGTATAGGCTTAATACACTCTAAACTTGGAAAAATTGAATACATCATTGAAGAACCGGATGCAGCAATTACGCACCTAACAAAAGCGGTTGCCACACAGCGCATTTCAGATGATAAAATTAACCTTGCAGAATCTTACAAAACCTTTGGTAACGTTTATGTTGCAAAAAAAGAATACAACACCGCTTTAGACTATTACAAATCTTCAAAAAATCTTTTTGAACAAGAAGGTCTAAATGATTTCGTAGCAGAAGTTGAGCTTAACAAAGGCCTAACTTATATCGCATTAAAAGATTATAATAAAGCCAAACTACTTTTTGAAAACACTATAGCCTTAGCCAGCAGGTACAATCTAAAAAAAATACATAGTAGCGCTCAAATAAACCTAGGTATTGTATATGCTAAACTTAATAATATTGAGAAAGCTATTGAGGTTACTAATAACGGCGTGAATGAAGCCATTAACAATGATTTTGAAAATGTTTTAAGTCATGGATATTTTGTTTTAAGTGATTTAAATCAAGAAAGCAATAATTACAAACTTGCAAATGACTATTTAAAAAAACATATTAAGCTATCGGATTCACTTTTAAGTGTGAAAAGACAAAATATGTCTCCAGAAAAACGTCTGGAACATTTAATCAAGAGTCAAACAGAATACCAAGAAAAGCAGGCTGCAGATCTTGAAGAACTCCAAGACTCCAAAAACCTTAGTAAATTAACTGCTATTTTAAGTGTAGCGTTAATTACCATTTTATCGCTATTAACTTTATCCTTATACAAAAACAACAGAATAAGGTTAAAAACAAACAATATGCTGCATAAAAAGAATGGCGAACTTATTCTAGCAAAAGAAAAAGCAGAATTAGCTTCAAAAACAAAAGCCAACTTTTTATCTACTGTAACCCATGAATTAAGAACTCCTTTATATGCAGTAACTGGTTTAAGCAATATGCTTTTAGATGAAAACCCGAAACCAGAACAAGTACAACATTTAAAGTCCTTAAAATTTTCTGGGGATTACCTATTAACTTTTATCAATGATATTCTTCAAATAAATAAAATTGAAGCGAATAAGGTGGAAGTGGAACCAGAAGTATTCAATTTAAAAAAGAAAGTCGCTAATGTTATTGCTGCGCTAAACAATTCTGCAATAGACAATAGCATAAAACTTCATTTTGAATATGACAAAGATCTCCCAGAGAACTACAATGCAGATCAACTCAAAATTTCGCAAATATTAATTAATCTTATTGGTAATTCTATTAAATTTACAAAAGATGGAGATATCTGGGTTAGAGTATATAAACTTAATAATATAGGTAAAACCTATTCTATACGATTTGAAATAGAAGATAACGGAATTGGTATTAGCAAAGAAAAACAAGAACACATGTTTGAAAGCTTTTCGCAAGGCTCTATTCAAATCAATAGAAAATATGGAGGTACTGGTTTAGGTCTATCGATTGTAAAAGGATTAATAGATATTTTAAAAGGAAAGATTTACCTCAAAAGCGAACTAGGTAAAGGCTCTACTTTTATTTTTGAAATACCATTAAACTATACAGAACAGGTAATTGAAGAGGAAGAAACGAAAAAGAATTATTTTAAAAACATAAGCGAAATAGAATTGAGTACAATAAAAATATTAGTAGTCGAAGACAACAAAATCAACCAAATGATTACCAAAAAGATTCTTAATAAAATGAATCTTAATTGTGACATTGTGGATAACGGAGAAGATGCTGTAGAACAAGTTAGAAACACAAATTACGATGTAGTTTTAATGGATATACACATGCCTGGAATTAGCGGATTAGAAGCAACAAAAATAATAAGAGGGTTTAAAAAAGACCTTACTATATTTGCTTTAACAGCTGTAACTTTGGAAGACAAAATGCATGAGTTTGAGGAAGCTGGATTTGATGACATTATATCCAAACCCTTTAAGCAGGAAGACTTTGAGAAAAAACTATACCAAGCGCTAATAGAAGAAGAAGTCACTACAATTAAGTAGCTACAAACGCTAAAATTTCAGCTTTAAAAGCTTCGGCTTTATCTATATTCACAGTAATTGGGAGATAAAACACTTTATCCCTTAAAGCATCAAACTGCAATAATCTTACATAATCTTTTTCCGTAGTAATAATAAGCGACTTACTTTTAAAAAGAGCAATATCTTCTGTTGTAAAATCATGGTGATCTCTATAATCGAGATGATCAAAATGCAAACCTTCCTTTTTTAAATGATCTACTAAAGACGTTGCATTGGCAATTCCGGTAACCAAAGTAAAATCTTTTATAGTATTCAGACTATGTTTATTTTCTTCAGAAAAAACAGCATTAGCATAAAAAATAGTACTAAAAAAAACACTTTGATTTGCTTTAGGTTTCATTTTCTTTATAATACTTTCTTTCTCTACATCCTTTAAATTTTCCGGACATTTAGTAACTACAATACAATTTGCACGCTTTGCTCCTGCTCTTGGCTCCCGCAAATCTCCTGTTGGCAAAACCCAATCGTTGGTATATAAATTAGCATATGTAGTTAATAAAATATAAAAACCTGCTTTTACTTTTCGGTGTTGGTAGGCATCGTCTAACAAAATAACCTCTGGCGAAGTTTCTTGTTGCATTAAATTTGAAATTCCGTTTTGCCTATCGGCATCTACAGCAACTTGAATATCCTCTTTAAACTTTCTATAAAATTGAAAAGGCTCATCACCTAAAGTCTTTGCATTTGCATATTTATCCGCCAAATAAAACCCTTCACTACTTCGTTTATAACCTCTACTTAGCGTAGCAATTTGTTTTTTATCTTTCAGTAAAGCAATTAAATATTCTATCATTGGTGTTTTACCAGTACCGCCTACACTTAAATTACCAACCGCAATTACCGGAAAGCTATAGGACTTCGATTTAAAAATACCAAGATCATAAAACACATTACGCAACCACGTTACTAGGTAGTAAATAGGAACTATAGGAAATAAAATGTATCGCAATAATTTCATACAAACGAAATCAAAATGGTTGATTAATTTTTAAAAATCGAAGATAATAATTATTAGCTCGATAGCGATTACATGTGCCATTTTAAAAAATAAATCCAAGCACATGAATGTAAATATTTTATATTTGTTACAAACCTAATAATAAAAAATATGATTGTTCAAGATGTTATAAATTACCTTGAAGAATTTTCGCCTCTAGCTTACGCCGAAGATTTTGATAACGTTGGTTTACTTGTAGGAGACAAAAACAACAAGATAACTGGAGTTCTAGTAACACTAGACACTTTAGAAGAAGTTGTAGACGAAGCAATTAAAGAAAACTGTAATCTTATTGTAAGCTTTCACCCTATTATTTTTAAAGGCTTAAAAAAAATCACAGGAAAAACCTATGTAGAGCGTGTAGTTATTAAAGCGATAAAACATGACATCGCTATTTATTCGATGCATACCGCCTTGGATAATGCATGGCATGGTGTAAACAATATGATTTGCAATCAATTACAATTAAATAACAGAAGTATTTTAATACCGCAAAACCAAAGCATCAAAAAGATAACTACTTTTGTTCCTAATGAACAAGCCGATAACGTGCGTAAAGCATTGTTTAATGCGGGAGCGGGAAATATAGGGAACTATAGTAATTGTAGCTTTAATACGGAAGGTGTTGGCACCTATAAAGCTAATGAAAATGCTAATCCAACTATTGGGGAAAAAGGAAAAACACATCAAGAAGCAGAAACTCAAATTTCTGTAACTTTTGCAAAACACTCACAATCCACCATTTTAAAGGCACTTTTTAATGCACATCCTTATGAAGAAGTAGCCTATGAAATAGTTACGCTAGAAAACAACAACCAACACATAGGTATGGGGATGGTTGGCGAACTAGAAAATGCGATGACAGAAGCCGATTTTTTAAAGTATTTAAAAACTAAAATGCAAGCCTCTTGTATAAGACACTCTAATTTACTGGACAAGCCCATAAAAAAAATCGCCGTTTTAGGTGGTTCTGGAAGTTTTGCAATTCAAGCCGCAAAAGCCTCCGGAGCTGATATTTTAGTGACTTCCGATTTAAAATATCATGACTTCTTTTCGGCAGAAAATAGTATTATTTTAGCAGATATCGGACATTATGAGAGTGAACAGTACACAAAAAACGGTTTAGTAGCGCATCTTACAAAAAAAATTACTAATTTTGCAGTCGTTTTATCGAAGACAAACACCAATCCTGTTCAATATTTTTAAAGTATGGCAAAAAAGAAAGAAGTAACTGTAGAAGATCGCTTAAGAGCGTTGTATGATTTACAACTCATAGACTCTCGTATAGACGAAATAAGAAATGTACGTGGAGAACTTCCATTAGAAGTTCGCGATTTAGAAGATGAAGTTACTGGTTTAAAGACAAGGTTAGAAAAGCTTGAATTAAGTTTAGAAACTATCAACAATGACATTACCTCTAAAAAGAATTTAATTGAAGAAGCAAAAACTTTAATTAAAAAATATGCAGAGCAACAAAAAAATGTTAGAAATAACAGAGAGTTTAACTCACTAACGAAAGAAGTTGAGTTTCAAGAATTAGAGATTCAATTAGCAGACAAGCACATTAAAGAATTTAAAGTGCAAATCGAGCAAAAGAAAGAAGTGATTTCTGAAAACAAGGATCGTTTAAAAGCACGTCAAACACATTTAAAGCACAAACAAGGTGAATTAAATGCCATTTTAGCGGAAACGGAAAAAGAAGAAAAAGCACTTATTAAAAAGTCAGATGATTATAAAGAATCTATCGAAGCTCGTTTAGTTGCTGCCTACACTAGAATTAGAGTAAACGTAAAGAACGGTTTAGCTGTTGTACCAATCGAAAGAGGTGCTGCTGGAGGTTCTTACTTTACCATTCCACCACAAGTACAAGTTGAAATTGCTAGTCGTAAAAAAATTATTACCGATGAGCATAGTGGACGTATTTTGGTTGATGCTGCTTTAGCGGAAGAACAAAAAGAAAAAATGGAGAAAATGTTTAAAAAACTATAATCCGTTTTCAAATTATATTTAAAAGCCTTTACTTTTTGTAAAGGCTTTTTTTTGTACTTTTTTTTTAAGGAATAGAACTTGTTTACGACTTAAGCCTAAAATATACACCTTATGAAATTGCATAAAACCTTTTTATTATCCTTACTACTTATCGCATTTTATAGTTGCAAAAACACCGCACAAGTAGAAGTAGACCAACAAGCAATAATAAACGCAGAACCTATTCAAGTTGCATTAGAAAACGGAAAAGCAAAAGCATACTTTGCTAGTGGTTGCTTTTGGTGCGTAGAAGCCATTTTTGAAAGCGTAGAAGGTGTAGAGGAATCTATTTCAGGGTATGCTGGCGGACATACTAAAAAACCAACCTACGAAGCAAGCAATACAGGAAGAACAGGTCATGCAGAAGCCGTAGAAATCATTTACGATCCAGAAGTAGTGTCTTTTAAAACTTTGGTAGATGTGTATTTTGCATCACAAAACCCAACACAAGTAAATGGCCAAGGTCCAGATAAAGGAAGTCAATATCGTTCTATCCTTTTTTATCAAAACGAAGCGCAAAAAGAAATCATCTTAAATAAAAAAGAAGCATTAGCTAAAACATTAGGCAAAACCATTGCTGCAGAAGTGTATCCCTTTCAAAAATTCTGGATCGCGGAAGACTATCATCAAAATTTTGAGAGATTGCATCCAGATCATGGTTATATACAAAATGTATCTATACCAAGGTTACGAAAATTTCAAGCGAAGATGCCAGAGGTTTTAAAAAGCAAGCATTAATATTTTTTCAAACCTTTCCGGTTTTTAGAACTGGAAAGGTTTTACTGCTTATAATTTAGTCGCTTTAATTTCAAAAATTAAAGGATACAACTTATCTTTTGTAACATACATTACAGATTTTGTTTTTTCTAAACCCGGCAAAACATCATAAGGAGCCTCATCATGTTCTTTTAAATATTCTATTTGCAATCCTGCTTCCGTTAAGGCATTTATGACTTCGCTTAAACCGTGATTCCAACCATATTCTTTACTTATCATTTTGGACTCTTGATTGGCATAAGTACCTTCGTATTCTTCAAAAATAACTTCGTCCTGCATATACCCATATTTCATAACAGGTTTCGCTTCTAAGTAATCAAACATCCAAACAATGGGATGAAATTCTGCCATATAAAACGTTCCTCCAGTATTTAGTTTTTCAGCAATCATTTTTCCCCAAGGTTTTAAATCTGGCAACCAACCAATAACGCCATAACTGGTAAAAACAATATCAAAA
>JAGPUY010000214.1 GCA_018067265.1 Oceanihabitans sp.
CGACCTATATTTCCTGTTTCAGGAAGATTATGATATCGGAATACATCTATCTTCAGTAAAAAAATCATAAAAAAATGCAGAAAGGAAAAGAAGAACAATTTAATTAGTAATTTTGACCCAAATGGGAGGCTTTGAATATTCAAAAGATTGGACTTTCTCTTTTCGTCGGAATAACGCACAGAACTTTTAATTAAAAATACATGCTAGGATTAAAACTACCAACAGATCCACGTTGGGTAAATATTGTAGAAAAGAATATAGAAGACATTCTTACCGATCACGCTTTTTGTGAACAGAAAGCAACAAGTACTGCAATTTCATTGATTGTAAGCTTTCCAGAATATACCGATTTGGTACAAGAAATGGTGGCTTTGGTAAAAGAAGAAATTAGCCATTTTAAAATGGTACATGATATCATTCTCGAAAAAGGTTGGATACTTGGTAGAGATAGAAAAGACGAATACGTAATTGCGCTTTTAAAGTTCTTTCCTAAAGGAGGAAGTAGAACGACACAATTGGTACACCGATTGCTTTATGCCGCTTTAATTGAAGCGAGAAGTTGTGAGCGTTTTAGATTGCTATCGGAAGAATTAGAGGACAAGAAACTAGCCCTTTTTTACAAAAACTTAATGGTTAGTGAAGCAAATCACTATACCATGTTTTTGGGTTTTGCAAGACAATATGGCGACCGAAAAGAAGTAGATGAAAAATGGCAAGGCTTGCTAGATTACGAAGCCGAAATCATGAAAGATTTAAGTAAAAGCGAAAGTATACATGGTTAAAACATTTATAAAACAGCTTGAAATAAAAAAGCCTTCAAGAATTATCTTGAAGGCTTTTTTTATATATGTAATTGTGCTTATATTTTTAAACCAACACCTATTTGAATCGTAGAAGTTTTTGCTTCCATATTAGCTGCATTATCATCTAAAATATTTCCAAATCCGTAGCTAAATCTTGCGTCTACAAAAAGGTTTTCCAATACATCATATTGTAATCCTGCAACACCAGAAAAGGTAAATGTTTTATAACCATCTTCATAATCCCAGATTTTTAAATTTGCTTGCGGACCAACACCTATAGATAATTCACCCATATGATAACGTAAAGTAATAGGTAATTGTATGTAATTAGCTCTTAAATCTTCATCTTTTCCTCCTTCAGCAGAATACATTAATTCTGGCATTATAGATAATTTTTCAGAAAATGCATAATCAACAAAAGCTCCAATTGCCAATCCGTTTCTATGTGTATTATCAAAATTTGGATGCGGTTCAAAATCTAAATTAGAAATGTTAACTGCTACACGAATACCAGAAGTTACATCTTGCGCTTGCATTAAAAATCCTGTAAATAAAAAGGCTACTAAAAGTAAATTTTTTCTCATTGTTTATAAATTAAAATTAAAGGAACGAAAGTAATAATAAAAATGTTTAGAAAAGAATAAATTTAAATTTTATAACCAAGTCCAAACTGAATATTGGTTTGTCTTACTTTATAATCGGATTCTTTATCTATTTTATTTGTAAAACCATAGCTGTATCTTAGATCGACAAATATTTCACTTGTTATCATGTATTCACCGCCAATAATCCCTGAAAGCGCAAAGTTTTTAAACCCATCGTTTTCTTCATGAATCTTTACTCCAACTAAAGGTCCAGCGCCTGCAGCTATTTTATCTGTAATTCTGTATTTAAAAAAAATTGGTGCTTGAATATAATCAATACGTATCGATTTTTCTTTCGCTCCTTCTGCTGAGAATTGCAGTTCTGGCATTAGGGATATTTTATCACTTAAATCAAACTCTCCAAAGAAACCAAAAGCAAAACCATTTCTGTGTTCATTTGTGAAATTTGGGTCTGGATCATAATCTAAATTAGAAATATTGAGTCCGCCACGAATACCATACAGCACATCTTTTTCTTGGGAAAAGCCGTAAATAGAACTGAATAAAAGAGTTATAATTAGTATTGATTTTTTCATTTGCATACGATTATTATTAATTAGGTCTGAAGATTCGCAATATTAGCTATAAGATTGGAATACTAGAACCTTCAAAAATAAATTAGTTGATACGTTTTATTATTTGTTGGATAAATATAAATTAAAATACTAAAATTCAAACATTTAAAAGATGAAAAGCAATTTTCTACTGTATATTACTAGAAACGGTGTCATAATACATACTCTTAATTATACCATCTGCTAAACCAATTTTTGGAACGTATAAATCTTTTGCTCCACTCCATTTCATTGCCGATAAATAAATTCTAGTTGCAGGAATAATAACATCTGCTCTATCTTGATTTAAATCCAGTTCTGTAATACGCTCTTCATAAGAGTAGGTCTGTAGCATATTGTAATAACTTGTTAAATAAAAATACGTTAATGGCTTACCGAATGCTTTTCCAGAGATTTTGAAAATTTTATTAATGTTACCACCAGAACCAATAACATCTATCTTATCATAACCAGATGTTTTGTCTTTTATCCATTGTTCTAATTCATACCAAGTTTCCTTTTTCACAATATCATTTAACAATCTTACTGTACCAATTTTAAAGGATCTTGAAGTAACAGATTCTCCGTTTTTAATAACGGTAAATTCGGTACTCCCTCCACCAACATCTACATATAAATAGGTCTTATTTTTATCTATAAATGCGTGTAAATCTGTTGCAGCAATAATTGCAGCTTCTTCTTCCCCATCGATGATATCAATTCTCAATTCGGTTTGTTCCAAAATAAGCGCGGCAATTTTATCTCCATTTACTGCTTCACGCATTGCAGAAGTTGCACATGCTTTATACTTTTCTACTTTATGAGATTGCATTAATAATTTAAAAGCTTGCATGGTATCTAACATGCGCTTTGTGTTTTCTTTAGATATTTTTTG
>JAGPUY010000224.1 GCA_018067265.1 Oceanihabitans sp.
CATCGTTCTGAATTAAGTCTAAAAAAAACAGACTTAGAACGCAACAAAACATTATTTAATAAAGGCGTAATCTCTAAATTAGATTTAGATCAAAAACAAATAGAATATCATCAAGCCGTAGGTAACATAAAAAGTTTTGAATCTTCTATTTCTCAAATACGAGAATCTATTAGTAATGGAAACAAATCTTCTAAAGGCACAGAAATAAATAGAACCAAAGAGGAAATGATGTTATTAAAAAGTGTCATTCAATCGTTCAAGCAACTTAAAAAAGCTATTAAAGATTGGGAAACACAATATGTATTAAAATCGAATATAAATGGAAAAGTCGCATTTTCTAATTACTGGAGAACGAACCAAACCGTAAATCAAAACGATTTAATCTTTACTATTATCCCAACAGAAAGCTCCACTTTTATTGCAAAGTTAAAAACACCAGCTACTAATTCTGGAAAATTAAAAGTAGGACAAAGTGTCAATATTAAATTAGAAAACTATCCAGAAGCTGAATTTGGAACCTTACAAGCCAAAGTAAATCACATCTCATTGATTCCAGATAAAGAAGGTTTTTATTTGGTATTAGCCGAGTTACCAGAAAATTTAATAACCTCTTACAAAAAACCAATAGACTTCAAACAAGAAATGTCTGGTACTGCAGAAATTATAACCGAAGACTTACGCTTAATGGATCGGTTCTTTTACCAAATAAAAGACATTTTCAAGTAAAACATGCTCTCGCGAGGAATAGGCACAAACCTGGAGTGTCTTTAAATGATCTGGGCAAATCTAATTTATAAATATTTTTATTATGAAAAATTTAAAAAATTTAGGACAAGCTTTATCTAAAGCAGAACAAAGAAGTATTAACGGAGGAAGTAGATGTATACATGACAGCCAATGTAGCCCATCAGAATGCACGTTTTCAGGCGATTTCAATTACATAGCTGTGTGCCGAAAAGGTTCTTGCTATCTTGATCTATGTTAATAATTTAAGAAGTATTACTTAAATTTCGTTAACTATAAAGCCTTCCCAATTCGGGAAGGCTTTTTAATATATTATTCTAAAAGATTACTTCAAACTAGCCAAACTACTTTTCAGCGTCTCTATTTTAGCCAAAGCATCTGCTTCTTTTTTACGTTCGTTTGCAATCACTTGTTCTGGTGCTCCTGCAACAAAACGTTCGTTAGAAAGTTTCTTTTGCACCGATTTAAGGAAACCTTCCGTATAGCCCAATTCTTCGGTTAACTTTTTAATTTCAGCTTCTATATCTATGGCGCCATCCATTGGAATAAAATATTCGTTAGATTTTACTCTAAACGTTAAAGCACCTTCTACAGGTTCTTTTACATATGCTATAGCTTCTAGGTTTCCTAGTTTTGCAATTACAGCGTCAAATACAGTATTTACATTTTCGTTATTTATTACCGAAAAACCAATAGCATCTTTAAACGCAATGTTCTTTTCTTTTCTAACCGTTCTTATTCCCGAAATTACTTCCGAAGCAAACTCAAACTGAGAAATAATCTCTTGGTTTACTGGTTTTACTTCTGGCCATTTTGCAATGATTAATGCTTCTTCAGGAGTACGTTCTGCAATATACTGCCAGATATCTTCCGTCAAGAATGGCATAAATGGATGTAATATTTTTAAGTTATCTTCAAAAATAGCCATCACTTTATTGTAAGTAGCTGCATCTATTGGTTGCTGGTATGCTGGTTTTACGATCTCTAACAACCATCCGCAGAAATCATCATAAATCAACTTATAAATAGACATTAAAGCATCACTTAATCTGTATTTACTAAAGTGATCTTCAATTTCTATTAATGCAGTATTAAACTTCGCTTCGTACCAATCTAAAGCAATTTTACTGGAGTTTGGCTGTTCTATCGTTTCGCTAACTTCCCATAAATTGGTTAAATTAAAGGCATTCCATATTTTGTTTCCAAAACCTTTTCCTTGTTGGCAAAGTGCTTCGTCAAACATTAAATCATTACCTGCTGCACTACTAAATAACATTCCAACACGAACGCCATCTGCACTATATTCTTCAATTAATTTTAAAGCATCTGGTGAGTTCCCAAGAGATTTACTCATTTTACGACGTTGCTTATCGCGTACCAAACCAGTTAAGTACACATTTTGAAAAGGTCTTTCATCCTTATACTCGTAACCAGCAATAATCATACGTGCTACCCAAAAGAATAAAATATCTGGTCCAGTAACTAGATCGTTAGTAGGATAGTAATATTTAATTTCTTCGTTTTCCGGATTACGTATACCGTCAAAAACAGACATTGGCCATAACCAAGAGCTAAACCATGTATCTAAAGCATCGGTATCTTGACGTAAATCAGAAGTTGTTAGTTTCTGGTTATTGGTTGCTAGTTTTGCTTTCTCTACCGCTAATTCGATAGTTTCAGCAACTACAAAATCTTCTTTTCCGTCGCCATAGAAATAGGCAGGAATTTGTTGCCCCCAAAGTAATTGGCGAGAGATATTCCAATCGCGAATATTCTCCATCCAGTGACGATAGGTGTTTTCAAATTTCTTCGGAAATAATTTAATCTCCGCATCCTCACCTAAAACAGCTTCAATAGCTGGCTTTGCCAACTCTTCCATTTTCAAGAACCATTGATCACTTAATCTTGGTTCTATAACTGCTTTGGTTCTTTCTGAAGTTCCTACTTTATTTATATGTGTTTCCTTTTTAACTAAAACACCTGTTCTTTCTAATTCTTTTACTACATTTTTTCTTGCTACAAATCGGTCTTGCCCTTCAAATTGCAATCCGAAGCTATTTAAAGTCGCATCTTCATGAAAAATATCGATAACTTCTAATTGGTGCTTATCCCCAAGATTTTTATCATTTTCATCATGCGCTGGAGTTACTTTTAAGCAACCAGTACCGAATTCTACATCCACATATTCATCTTCAATAATTGGAATGACACGATTACAAATTGGTACAATCGCTTTTTTTCCACGTAAGTGTGCAAAACGTTCATCTTCTGGATTGATACAAATTGCGGTATCTCCAAAAATAGTTTCCGGACGTGTAGTAGCGATAGTTAATGTATCGTCGCTTCCTTCAATTTTATAATGGATATAATATAGGTTTCCTTGACGTTCTTCATGAATTACTTCTTCATCAGAAAGTGTTGTTTTTGCTTCCGGATCCCAGTTTACCATGCGGTAACCTCTATAAATCAATCCTTTTTCGTGTAAATCCACAAAGACTTTAATTACAGCTTCCGACATATCATCATCCATTGTAAACTTGGTTCTGTCCCAATCACAAGAACATCCTAATTTTTTAAGTTGCTCTAAGATTACGCCTCCATATTCTTCGGTCCATTCCCAAGCATGTGCTAAAAACTCTTCTCTTGTTAAATCGTTTTTATCTATTCCTTGCTCCTTCAATTTCGCAACAACTTTTGCTTCTGTAGCAATAGATGCATGATCTGTTCCAGGAACCCAACATGCATTTTTCCCCAACAAACGTGCATGACGTATAAGAACATCTTGTATAGTATTGTTAAGCATGTGTCCCATATGTAAAACTCCCGTGACATTTGGTGGCGGAATTACAATGGTATATGGTTCTCTTTCGTCTGGTGTGGAATGAAAATATTTATGTTCTGTCCAGTAGCTGTACCACTTACTTTCTACACTATTTGCATCATATTTTGATGGAATGTTCATACTTTGGAATAGTTTTTGAATAATATTATGCAAAAGTACTTATAATTTATATTTTGAAAAATATTAATGGGGTTTAATGTACCTTTAAGCCTAAAGTTTATGTTAAGATTTGTGCATTACATCCATTATTTTTGCAGAATGGCTGAAAAGTAAGTAGATTTACAATAGAGTCCAAAACAAAAACAACGCAAACACCTAATAATTAAAGGTGTGCGATTTAAAATAAAAATAATTTAAATTAAATTAAAAAATGATGAAACAAATACTTACAATTTTATTTATCGGAATATTTAGTTTTTCAATGACTGCTCAAGCAAAAATTGAATTTAAAACAACGACAGTAGATTATGGTACTATAGAAAAAGGTGCCGATGGTATTAGAACTTTTGAGTTTACTAATACTGGAGATGCGCCACTTATTATTTCTAAAGTATCTTCAAGTTGTGGTTGTACAGTACCATCTAGCCCTAAGGAACCAATTATGCCTGGAGCT
>JAGPUY010000258.1 GCA_018067265.1 Oceanihabitans sp.
GGACATTTCATCGGTCTTTTAGTTTTCATGTTAATAAATGCCAAAACAGTATTCGCTTGTACTAAAATTTCACCCGCTTCGTTTGTAATTTCATATTCAAATTCGATTTTCACAGAAGGTGTTTTTCTAAGTTGCGTTTTCACTTTAATAATGGCATCGTAATGTGCTGATTTCTTATAATTTAAAGCCATAGAAATCACAGGAAGCATAACACCTTCTCTTTCCATTTGACTGTAAGAAATACCAAACGTTCTTAACCACTCTGTTCTTCCCATTTCTAGGTATAATACGTAATTACCATGATGAACAACGCCCATCTGATCGGTTTCACCATATCTAATTCTTATAAAAATTTCATTCTCATTCATACTAATATCTCGTTATTTTTTTGTAGTTTCGGTAACGGTTTAAACATGCAAAAAAAATTCCTAATATTCAACTATAAAATATTTTTTTATTAATAATTTTGTTCACATATTTGCCGAGCTATAATCAACGAGAGGAAATCACTTCCTCTTTTTTTAACTAACAATAAATTTCACTATAAATAATGAGTATTACTGCGCAATCGGTCTGGAATAATTGTCTTAATTTTATAAAAGATAACATTCAGCCGCAAGCTTATAAAACTTGGTTCGAGCCAATTGTTGCAGTTAAACTTGCAGAAAATGCTTTGAGCATTCAGGTACCTAGTAAATTCTTTTACGAATGGCTAGAAGAGCATTATGTGAAGATTTTAAAAGTTGCACTTACCAAGGAGTTAGGCGAAACGGCCAAACTAGTTTACATTATTAAAATGGAAAACACCTATGGTAACAAACAACCTTTTACAGAAAGAATTCCTAGTTCTAATAGATCTTCTGTAAAAGCGCAAGATGTCGATATTCCTTTAAATAATAAAAATCGCGAGTTACGCAACCCTTTTATTATACCAGGAATTAGAAACGTAAAAATTGAGTCACAACTAAACCCGAACTATAACTTCGAAAACTTTTTAGAAGGAGATTCTAACCGTTTAGCTAGAAGTGCAGGATTAGCTGTAGCTAGTAAACCAGGAGGAACTTCTTTTAATCCTTTATTAATATTTGGAGGCGTTGGTCTTGGTAAAACACACTTAGCACATGCTATTGGTGTGGACATTAAAGATAAATATCCTGAAAAAACGGTTTTATATATTTCTGCTGAGAAATTCACGCAACAATATATAGACTCGGTGAAGAAGAATAACAGAAATGATTTTATTCATTTTTATCAAATAATAGACATCTTAATTATTGATGATGTACAGTTTTTATCTGGTAAATCTGGAACACAAGATGTATTCTTCCATATTTTCAACCATTTACACCAAAACGGAAAGCAAGTTATTTTAACTAGTGACAAAGCTCCTGTAGATATGCAAGATATTGAGCAGCGCTTACTATCTAGATTCAAATGGGGACTTTCTGCAGAATTGCAAACGCCAGATTTTGAAACCAGAGTATCTATATTAAAAAACAAATTATATCGCGATGGTGTAGAAATGCCAGATGATATTATTGAGTATGTTGCAAAACATATTAAATCTAATATTAGAGAACTAGAAGGCGCAATTATCTCATTAATTGCACAATCTTCTTTTAACAAAAAAGAGGTTACTATAGACTTAGCAAAACAAGTCGTTGAAAAGTTTGTCAAAAACACAAAACGTGAGGTTTCTATAGATTATATCCAGAAAATAGTTTCCGATTATTTTCAAATGGATGTAGATACACTACAATCTAAAACTAGAAAACGTCATATTGTACAAGCTAGACAATTAGCCATGTTCTTTGCCAAAAAACTTACCAAAGCTTCTCTAGCAAGTATTGGTTCGCAAATTGGTAAACGAGATCATGCCACTGTTCTTCACGCTTGTAAAACGGTTAACAATTTATCTTCTACAGATAAACAATTTAGAAAATACGTAGAAGATTTAACCAAAAAGCTTTCGGTTTAAATTACAAACACAGCATTTTTCAAATAAAATATTATGACTAAAATACTAATGGTTTGCCTTGGTAATATTTGTCGTTCTCCTTTGGCAGAAGGTATTTTACGCGCTAAACTTAACGATGATTTTACAATAGATTCTGCAGGAACAGGAAATTACCATATTGGCGATTTGCCAGACAAACGCTCTATTCAAGTTGCTGATAAATACGGAATTGATATCTCCAATCAGCGTGGCAGACAATTCTCTGTCGCAGATTTTGATGATTTCGATTGGATTTACGTCATGGATAATTCCAACTTTAAAAATGTCGTTAAACTAGCTAGAAATGAAAATGACATCGCTAAAGTCAAGCTTATTTTAAACGAAGTATATCCCAATCAAAATTACGATGTCCCGGATCCTTATCACGACAGTGCGCAAGGTTTTGAAAACGTTTTTAAAATGCTAGACGAAGCTACTGATGTCATAAAAGAAAAGATTTTAAAAAATTAAAATACTTAAAATCAAGCGTATTGCTTTATATATTTTGTAATTTTAAAAGCACAACCCCTTAAAACAATACCGCATGAAACCTATTATACCATTAATAATAGCATGGTTATCTTTTCCATGTTTTTCTCAAAATATAAATATTGAACTTTTTTCTAGCGGACTTTCTAATCCGGTAAACGTAAAGCACGCAGGCGATGATAGGCTCTTTGTAGCAGAAAGAGCAGGTGTAATTAAAATCATTAATGCCGACGGCACATTAGAAACTACTCCTTTTTTAAATGTCAATTCTATAGTTACCAATAATGGTGGAGAACAAGGTTTATTAGCCATAGCTTTTCATCCAGATTATACAACCAATGGTTACTTATTCGTAAACTATATTGCTAACAATGGAGACACGGTAATTTCTAGATTTACAAGAAACTCGATTAGTACTGCAGACCCAAATTCAGAGTTAGTTTTTATGAATATTAGCCAACCTTATTCCAATCATAATGGTGGTGATATGCATTTTGGCACCGATGGCTACCTTTATATTTCTACAGGAGATGGTGGTTCTGGTGGTGACCCTGAAAACAGATCACAAAATTTAACTTCCCATTTAGGAAAACTATTGCGTATTGATATTGACAACCCTGTAATTGGCGGACTTAATTATTCTATTCCTGCCGACAATCCTTTTATTGGTAATGCTGTAGGTACAAAGCAAGAAATTTGGGCCTATGGCTTACGTAACCCTTGGAAATGGTCTTTTGATAGAGATACTGGAGATATTTGGATTGCAGATGTTGGTCAAAACCAAATAGAAGAAATCAATATGGTTACTAGCGGAAGCGCTGCAGTAAATTACGGTTGGCGTTGTTATGAAGGAAACGACACGTACAACACAGCAAATTGCCCTTCTGTTAGCACATTAACCTTTCCTGTAGCACAATACACACATAGCAATGACGGCGCCTTTAAATGCTCGATTACTGGAGGCTATCGATATAGAGGCACAGAACAACCCACCTTAGAAGGCTTCTATTTTTTTGCCGATTACTGTAGTGATGAAATTGGTTATGTACAAGGAGACGGAATGAATTTTAATCTAACATTCATTGAAGATTTTGGCAGTGATGGTTTTTCTGCATTTGGCGAAGACCTTGCTGGTGAGCTATATATTGCTGGTCTTAATTCTGGAATTATTTACAAAATAATAGATGCCGATTTAAGTGTAAATGAACAAATCTTATTTAATATAAAAATATATCCGAATCCTGTAAAAGATAGTTTAAATTTAGATTTTAGAAACACAACACATGTAATTAAAGAGATTAATATATTTAATTTGCACGGCAAACTGGTGAAGTCTATTTCAAAACCAAACTCCACAATAACCACTTTCTCTACTAAAGAAATGCAAAACGGATTATATTTAATTGAAATTAATGCCGAAAACGGAAGTAAAAAAACAAGTAAATTTATTAAACAGTAATGGACAATATTATCGGTAAATTATACCTTATACCTACCACATTAGGCGACAATGCGCCTTTAGAAGTTTTACCTATTTCAGTAAAAAAAGTAATCGAACAAGTAGACACATTTATTGTTGAAAACGAAAAAAATGCTAGACGCTTTATAAAAAGCATTGAACCAAGAAAACAACAATCTTCATTAACCTTATTTCCTTTAAATAAGTTTACAGACCCAACCGAATTGCCAAGCTATTTAGAACCTTGTTTACAAGGAAAAAACGTTGGACTACTCTCTGATGCTGGTTGCCCTGGCGTTGCAGATCCTGGAGCAGATATCGTGAAAATTGCACATGATAAAAACATACAAGTAGTTCCTTTGGTAGGACCTTCTTCTATATTACTAGCAATGATGAGTTCTGGAATGAACGGACAAAGTTTTACTTTTAATGGGTATTTACCCATTGATAAAGATGAAAAGAAACAAGAAATAAAACATTTAGAGCGGCTTTCTTTCGAAAAAAACCAGTCCCAACTTTTTATTGAAACACCGTATAGAAATAATAAAATGTTAGAAGACATGTGTCAATACTTAGAAAGCAACACCCAGATTTGCGTTGCCTGTGACATTACATTACCAACAGAATATATCAAAACGAAAACGGTACACGAATGGAAAAAAAATAAGGTTGACCTTCATAAAAGACCAACCATTTTTATAATTCATAAAAGCTAGTTACTAAATAGTACTAGCTTTTGCTTTTTTATTTGCTTTTACAAGCGAAGTATCATACCCTGAAAACTTTTTCATGTAATTTTTAATCGAAGTACCAAAGGCATCTTGAAAACCAGTTTCACCATAACTTCTTAAGTATTTTTTTACGCTTCCAGGTCCTGCTAAATGCGCTGCAGCTAGAATCCCTGACTCGGTTACCAAAACACCATTAATGGTCATCCCATTAAAACGTTTAATGTCTCTACGTAAAATCCATTTATTACGTT
>JAGPUY010000261.1 GCA_018067265.1 Oceanihabitans sp.
TTCATGCTAATTACCGAAGCTGCGCATCTGTCAAACACCAATTTGTTTGGCAAAACAGTTGGTGCAATACCTAAAGGTTATTTATATTTTGCTATCGCCTTTTCTTTAATGGTAGAGTTTATCAATTATAGAATTACTAGGAAGAAATAAAATAACCTTTTAGTCAGTCTAGATTGATATTTTTCGACAAGCTCGAAATTACAATTACTTATATAGCAAACTTATCTAGTAAATAAAAAAATGTCATTCCGAAAGCAATCGAGGAATCTTGTTGTTAGATTTCTCGATGATACTCGAAATGACATTTGGATCTTTCTAATCTTTCTGCCAATGTTGATGTTTTACACCAACATTGAACGATACATTATAATTATGTAGATTCTGAAACAAGTTCAGAATGACAAAGTTTTAAAACAAAGTTATTTGTCCCTCTCCATCTTCTGAAAGCCCCTTATCTTCCTTAGGTTTTACTCCTTCTTTTTTAGCATCTTCTGGTTTCGGACTTTCCACAGACTTTTCCTCTTTAGGCTTTTCCTCTATCTTTTTTTCAGCAACTGCTTCGTCCGTTACATTCTCCTCTTCTACTACTTCAATTTCTTCCGCTGGAATTTCCTCTGGCGCTTCATAAGGCAAAGGATCTAGTAAACTTATCTGATTTACTTTGTCTTTGGTCAGTTGGTTTCCTAAAGCCGAAATTCCTTTTACAGCAATAAACTCTTCTAAATTTATTGCTACATTGTCTTTTCTATCTTTTCCTCGCTCTTTTTTAAACTCAATATCTGCCATTGGTTTCCAATCGGTAGAAACAATTTCTAATTGCGATTTTGGGTGTTCCGAAATAAAGCTTTCTTCTTTTCCTTCTACCTCAATTAAAAAACGTTTTACATAATAGCGTTCTTTTTCGCCATCAAAATAAATTGCAGAAATCGGTTTTTTAGGAATCCATTTTTCCAACACAATCATATCTTCTTCAAAATGCGCTGTAATTTCCGGAAGTATGGTTTTTACCATTCCAGATTGTGTGATAATTAACAATCTATCTTCTCCTCTAAATTCACCAATCAATTCACCTCTAGCATCTACATTTAATCGTTGTACCGTATCATCAAACCAGATTTTACGTGGTTTTAAAGTAGAAACTCCTTTTTCTTTTAGCTCAATTTTCTTAACCGCATGTTTAGTAACTACGTTTCCTTTAGATGCTCTTCCTTTTATTAAAACATCTGAGAAATCTAAATCCCATTTCAGTTTTTTAACACCACCTACCTGACGTAATATAATGGAAACCACTTCGGCTTCTCCATTTGGATTTGCTGAAAAATATAAGGCTACGGAACTAGAATTCCCATTGGTTAAATCATATTCTCTATCGCGCGTTGTACTGGTAACGGCAAATCGCTTCACATAGGAAGGCCCGCCTTTACCATCTCGATAAACCATATTGTAAATGGTACGTTTGTCTTTCTTTTTAAAGATGGCAACGTGAATAATATCTTTACCTATAAAAGTTTTACTATCTACTTTGGTAACCATCATTTTACCAGATTTGGTGAACACAATAATATCATCGATATCACTGCAATCGCCAACATACTCGTCTCTTTTTAACGAAGTACCAATAAATCCTTCTTCTCTATTTACGTATAATTTGGTGTTACGTATAATTACTTTTGTAGCATCTACATCATCAAAAACTCGGATTTCTGTTTTGCGCTCACGTCCTTCGCCGTATTCCTTTTTTAATCGTGTAAAATACGCTATGGCATAATCGATAAGATTTGCAAGATGATGTCTTACTTCTGCTATTTGTTCTTCAAGCGCATCAATTTTTTGCTGTGCTTTATCGATATCAAATTTCGAAATACGTTTGATTCGTATTTCGGTTAAACGTGTAATATCTTCTTCGGTAATGGGACGTTTTAAATGTTTTATATGTGGCTGAAGTCCTCTGTCGATGGCTTGAATTACGCCTTCCCAAGTTTCTTCTTCTTCAATATCGCGATAGATTCGTTTTTCAATAAAAATACGTTCTAACGAAGCAAAATGCCATTGTTCTTGAAATTCACCAAGTTTAATTTCTAATTCTTGCTTTAAAAGCTGCACCGTATTATCGGTACTACGACGAAGCATTTCGGATACACCAACAAAATATGGTTTATTGTCTTCAATTACACAACCTAAAGGCGAAATGGAAGATTCGCAATTGGTGAATGCATATAGCGCATCAATGGTTTTATCTGGCGAAATACCGGTAGGCAAATGCACCAAAATCTCTACATTGGCTGCAGTATTATCTTCAATTTTTTTAATTTTTATTTTTCCTTTTTCATTCGCTTTTAAAATAGAATCTATTAAAGACGAGGTATTGGTTGCAAAAGGAATTTCTGTAATGACTAAAGTATTCTTGTCGTATTGCGAAATTTTTGCTCGCACGCGAACCTTTCCTCCTCTTAAACCATCGTTATAACCAGTAATATCTGCAATTCCTGCCGTAGGAAAATCTGGAAGAATGGTAAATCGTTTGCCTTGTAAATGTTTTACAGAAGCATCAATTAATTCGATAAAATTGTGCGGTAATATTTTAGTGGACAAACCAACTGCAATTCCTTCTCCACCTTGCGCCAAAAGCAACGGAAACATGACCGGTAAATTTACAGGCTCTTTTCGTCTACCATCATAAGAAGCTTGCCATTCGGTTATTTTCGGATTATAAACAACATCTAGTCCGAACTTAGAAATACGCGCTTCAATATAACGAGAAGCCGCTGCTCTATCTCCTGTTAATATATTTCCCCAGTTTCCTTGGGTGTCAATTAGTAAATCTTTTTGTCCGATTTGCACCATAGCATCTGCAATACTTGCATCACCATGTGGATGGTACTGCATCGTATGCCCCACGATGTTTGCTACTTTATTGTAACGACCATCATCTAAGTCTTTCATAGAGTGCATGATTCTGCGTTGTACTGGCTTAAAACCATCTTCTATTGCAGGAACAGCACGCTCTAAAATCACATAAGATGCATAATCTAAAAACCACTCTTTAAACATACCATTAACTCTAGTAATGGTTTCTTGCGGTTCTGGACTTTCGTTTTGCTCATTTACCAAATCATCATTATCTTCTATCATGAACTAGCTAATTTTCTATTGTTTTTAATCATTTTATTTAACGATTGTCTGATGTATTTTCGCTTCTTCTTGCCAACCATAGTAACATTAAATCGTTCTTTTCTAGAGGTCCCACTTTTATCTCTTACTAGTAAGACCAAACTAGTGTACACTATATAGTTATTAAACTTAAAACCTTTTAAGTCTGTTTTAGTAAATTCTATAGTATGTTCTCTATAATTGAATCTTTCAGACATTAATAATCCTCTATTAGTAACCATCACTTTCATACCATCACTATCATATTCAAAAAACTTCGAAATGGAATGGATTATAAAAAAAAGAATCCCAAAGCTCAATGCTATAGTTAGGAAAACAACCAAAGGATTACCACTAATGTCACTAAACATTTTAAACATAACCACCATAATAATAGCGCATACAATAAGCACAAAATATAATGAAATTATAAAATTCTTTGCTTTAGTATTGTTTGTTCTCATTTT
>JAGPUY010000264.1 GCA_018067265.1 Oceanihabitans sp.
CGACATTACCGTTTCTATGAAAATGAGAATGGGTTATGACCATGCGGAAGAAATTTTAGACACCTTCCCTATTCTAGATAAATATCCGCTTAAAAATATTGCCATTCATGCCCGAATTGGTAAACAGTTGTATAAAGGCCCTGTAGATTTAGATGCTTTTGAAAAATGTATAACGAGTACCAAACACAAGTTATATTACAACGGAGATATTACCAGTGTTGCTGCTTTTAAGAAAATGGAAGCTCGTTTTCCTAGTATTGATCATTTTATGATTGGTCGTGGTTTAATTGCAGATCCTTTTTTACCAAGTATGATTAAAAATAATACGACCGTATATCCTAAAAATAGATGGGAAATTTTTTCCGAATTTCACGATACCATTTACCAGCAATATGACGAATATCTTTCTGGTCCTACGCCTATAAAAATGAAGATGCTTGGTTTTTGGGAATTCTTTTCGCAGTCATTTTCCAATCCGCAAAAAACATATAAAGCCATTAAAAAAGCTGGTAATCCTGTAAAATATAGACAAGCAGTAAAAGAGGTTTTAAATAAAGAAAAGTAAAACCACTTCTATTAAAAAATGATTTTACTTTTACATTACTTTCCTACTTACTTATCTATTTACCTCTCTATTTACCTCTCTATTTGTTTTAAATAGATTCTGTATTCGATTCTAAAACACTAATATCTGCTTTTGCATCTACTTTATAAACCACCGATTTAATAGCTTCTAGTTGTTTGGTGTTTTTTGTAATTAAAATGAGCTTCCCTTGAGAATCATGATGAATCAATTTAAAGATGGTTTTGGTATAATCTTTATGTTTTAAAAAAGCTTCTTGAATGCGTAAGTTCTTTTTTGAAAACACAAAAACAGTCATATGTGTTGTCGATTGTTTTATATAATAAGCAATCGTTTTACTAATCGCTATAATTGCTGCAATACTATATGCTGCCATGGTAAAATCTTCAAAAACTAGAATTCCGAAGAAAATAACAACACCGTCTACCATTAAAATAAGCTTGCTAAATGGAAGTTTAATTTTAGTAGCCAAAATTCGAACCAAGATATCATTTCCACCGGTTGTAGCTCCAGCTTTCATTACCATAAAAATAGAAAAACCAACGATAACACCTCCAAATATAGAAGACAATAAAACATCTTCTACAAATATTTTATTATCTGAAAATTTTGAAAAAACATCGATATAAAAAGATACTAATACCATAGAAAAAGCTGTTTTAATTCCTGTTTTTCTACCAAGTACTTTTGTTCCCCAAAGCAATAAAGGAATATTAATAAGTAGCGCTACCAAACCTACAGACATTCCTGTAAGCTTATTAATAACAATACTTAATCCCAAAATCCCGCCTGGCACAATATTGTGAGGTATTATAAATATAACGTACGCTACAGCCAATACAAAAGAACCAAGCATAACATGTGTATAGCTTTTAAGTTCTGTAAGTACTTGCTCGTTTTTTAATAATAATGTGATTCTTTTTTTCATAATACTGGGTATAAAAAAATCCCTTTGATTTAGAATAAAATCAAAGGGATTAAAAATTTAAGGGTTAACTAATTTTAAAAGCTCTGATATTGGATAATAGACAACTTATTACACATATAAATACGTGTATTCTTATTGGCATTAATTGAAATCAGGTTTAAAAAATTCATTTTATTATAGGTATAAAAAAAGCGTTCTATATAAATAGAACGCTTTTAAATATTAATTAATATATACGTTCTAGCCTTCGAGATGAAACATCGAATGCTTTTTACAAATTGTATTTAAGTTATTGTTTTTCATAATTATGGTGCAAAGGTAAAATTATTTTAAACATACAAACCATTCTTTTACATATAATTAACTTTAACAAAAATAAAAGGACCTACTACGATAGTAATATTTGAAATTTTGTGCTTTTTGTCTACCAAAGACCCCTATCTTTAGGTTATAAAAAAGAGGATGCGGACTTCTATTATAGCAAAAAAAATACTATGCACGCATTGTATTTTCAAGAATTAAAAATTACCTTATAGCCTTTACATAATACTACCATGAACAAAAAGTTAATTTCGAAGAAAAAACCAGCGTTTCCAATAACAGAAGCCCTGTCTAAATATCTTACCAAGCAAGGTAGGAATATAAAAATACCTATTTATTATGATGATTTATTAAGGTTTCAAGGTGCTATAGAAGTTTTTGATGCAGAAGGAAACGACACTTTATGGATTAGCTGTTACTATTCCGAACATGAACGTGAAGAAATACATAATAGCTTAAAGCAAATGTATTCCATCTTACATTCCGATGGAAGCAATAGTATTTTACCGTATTTAAATATTGATAGTATTGATTTTTGCACCTTTGGTAATAGTAAACCTTTCCGTATTAAAGTCCGAAATATATTAAACGACAACTATCTTTTTCTTTATATCAAAAAGGCAGATGCATCGCGTATTTACGGCTTAGAATTGGAAGATATATTATCACCAAATCACATCAATTTTTTAGTCCACAAAGACACTTTAATAGAAGAACACATTTCTGGAATCCCAGGAGATATCTATATAAAAGAGCATTTACATACCATTTCAGAACAGGATAAAAGAGAGTTAGCAAAAGAGTTTGTTAAGTTTAACGAACGTTGTTTTGTTAGGCTATTAGGAGATATGCGTTCGTACAACTATGTTATTGTTATTAGTTATGATTTCGATCGAAAACAATATCGTATTCGCGCAGTAGATTTTGATCAGCAGAGTTATGAAGGTAATGTTAAAGTGTATAAACCGCAGTTTTTAAAAGAAAACAATCCATTTGTAAAAATGAGTTTAGATCTTTTAGCGAAAGAGTCGATAGAACAGTATAAAAATGAAGAACGTTCCCTATTAGCCAAACGCGCAAAGAGCGAACAAAAACGTTTAAAGTATTTAATACAATGTATGAAAAAAGACTATATCTCTTCTCCCGAAAAAGTGAAGGAATTAAAAACAGGATTATTCACTTTAACTGGCGATGTACGATTTAAACGCGCAAAAAACATGGGCGAACTGCTAAAAGCGGCTTTAGATTTTGTGATTAGAAATTACCAAACCGGAAATCCGTACATTTTAAAATAACACAACTATAATTACCACCATATAATGAAAATAAAAAAAGTTCTTGTTGCCAATAGAGGCGAAATTGCAATTAGAGTGCTTCGTGCTTGTACCGAATTAAACATTGCAACTGTTGCAATTTACACCTATGAAGATAGGTACTCGCAACATAGAAATAAGGCCGATGAATCCTACCAGATTGGAGAAGATAATCAACCTTTAAAGCCATATTTAGATATGGAAGCGATTATAGATTTAGCAAAATCTAAACATGTGGATGCGATTCATCCTGGTTATGGTTTTCTTTCGGAAAACTCCGAATTCGCAAGAAAATGCGCCGAGAACGATATCATTTTTATTGGTCCAGATCCCGAAGTAATGGATGCTTTAGGGGATAAAATTACCGCAAAAAAAATAGCGGTAAAATGTAATGTTCCTATTATTGAAAGCAACACGAAGAAACTAAGCTCTCTAAAAATTGCGATTTCTGAGGCCAAGACTATTGGTTATCCTTTAATGCTAAAAGCAGCTTCTGGTGGTGGAGGTCGTGGTATGCGTATTATTAGAAATACCGAAGATTTAGAACTTCATTTGGAATCGGCAAGTAACGAAGCATTAAATGCCTTTGGTGATGGCACCATGTTTTTAGAAAAATATGTAGAAAATCCGAAGCATATCGAAGTACAAATTGTAGCAGACAGACATGGTAATATTCGTCATCTGCATGAAAGAGATTGTTCGGTACAAAGACGGCATCAAAAGGTAGTAGAAATTGCACCTTCTTTTAATGTTTCCGAAGCTGTTAAACAAAATTTATACAAATATGCCATTGCAATTACTTCCGAAGTACACTATAATAATATTGGTACTGTGGAGTTTTTGGTAGACCAAGAAGATAATATTTTCTTTATTGAAGTAAACCCAAGAATTCAAGTAGAACATACGGTTACCGAAATGGTAACTGGTTTTGATCTGGTTAAAACCCAAATATTTATTGCTGGTGGTTATAAATTATCAGACGAGCAAATAAAAATGTACGATCAAGATAGTATTGCAACCTATGGTTTTGCGCTACAATGTAGATTAACCACAGAAGATCCTGAAAATAATTTCACGCCAGATTATGGTATTGTAACGACCTATAGAAGTGCATCCGGAATGGGAATTCGTTTAGATGCGGGTAGTATTTATCAAGGCTATCAGGTAAGTCCGTTTTTCGATTCCATGCTTGTAAAAGTTTCCGCGCATGGAAGAAGTTTAGATGGTGCAACACGTAAAATGGTGCGTGCATTAAAAGAATTCCGAATTCGTGGTGTGAAAACAAATATTCATTTTTTACAAAATGTCATTCAGCATGAAGAATTTTTAAACGGAAAAGTCACCGTAAACTTTATTCAAAATACGCCGAGTTTATTCCAAATAAAACTACCACAAGACAGAACTTCTAAAGTGGTGAAGTTTTTATCTGAAGTTAGCGTCAATGGAAACTCGGATGTAAAGTTTAAAGACGACAGTAAGATTTTTAGAAATGCAAAAGCACCAAAATTTAGCTTATCTGCTCCTTTCCCTAAAGGAACCAAAGATTTACTAACCGAACTTGGTCCGGAAGCTTTTTGCCAATGGTTAAAAGACGAAAATAAAATTCATTATACAGACACTACCATGCGGGATGCGCATCAATCGCTTCTTGCAACGAGAATGCGAAGTTTTGATATGCTGAAAGTTGCTGAAAGTTTTGCAAAAAACCATCCGAATACCTTTAGTATGGAAGTTTGGGGAGGCGCAACTTTTGACGTTTGCTTGCGCTTTTTACATGAAAGTCCGTGGACACGCTTACGCGAATTGCGAAAAGCGGTTCCAAATATATTATTCCAAATGCTATTACGTGGTTCTAATGCGGTTGGCTATAAAGCGTATCCAGATAATCTAATCGAGAAGTTTGTCGAGAAATCCTGGGAAAATGGTGTCGATATTTTTAGAATTTTCGATTCCCTAAACTGGGTAAAAGCCATGGAACCTAGTATTAACTATGTGCGTAATAAAACGGGCGGTATTGCGCAAGCAGCAATTAGTTATACCGGTGATATTTTAGATCCAAATCAAACCAAATACAATTTAAAATATTATACGCAACTCGCAAAAGATTTAGAAAATGCTGGAGCGCATATGATTGCCATTAAAGATATGGCAGGTTTATTAAAACCCTATGCGGCAACCGAGTTGGTTGGTGCTTTAAAAGATACGGTAAACCTTCCTATTCATTTACATACGCATGATACTTCTTCTTTACAAACAGCAACCTATTTAAAGGCTATTGAAGCAGGAGTCGATGTGGTAGATGTCGCTCTTGGTGGTTTGTCTGGTTTAACTTCACAGCCTAATTTTAATGCAGTTGTAGAAATGATGAAATACCAAGATCGTGCACATGATTTTGATATGTCGACATTAAATCAATTTTCTAATTTCTGGGAAGACACTCGCGAAATGTACTACCCTTTTGAGTCTGGTTTAAAAGCTGGAACTGCAGAAGTATTTAAGCACGAAATCCCTGGCGGACAATACTCTAATTTGCGTCCGCAAGCAACCGCTTTAGGTTTAGGCGATCGTTTTGATGAAGTTAAAAAAATGTATGGTGAAGTAAATGCCATGTTTGGGAATCTAATAAAAGTTACACCAAGTTCGAAAGTCGTTGGGGATATGGCTATTTTTATGGTAACCAATAATTTTACTCCCGAAGATATCATGACACGAGGCGAAGAAATTTCTTTTCCAGAATCGGTTATCAATTTCTTTAAAGGAGATCTTGGTCAACCGGTTGGCGGCTTTCCTAAAAAGCTTCAGAAAATTATACTTAAAAATAAAACGGCTTATACCAACAGACCAAATGCACATTTAGAGCCAATAGATTTCACCGTAGAATATGCAGCCTTTAAAAAGAAGTTTCAAAAAGGATTTACAAGAGCAATAGAAGAAGAAGATTTCTTATCCTATACGTTGTATCCTAAAGTGTTTGAACAAGCACATGAAAACTATAAAAGCTACGGAAACATCGCGTTGGTACCTACAAAGAATTTCTTTTATGGTATGCAGCTTGGTGAAGAAATATTAATCGAATTAGAGCCAGGAAAAACCGTTATCATAAAACTTCTATCTATTAGTATTCCTAACAAAGAAGGTATGCGGACTGTTTTCTTTAAAGTCAATGGAGAAAATAGATTTGTGGATGTTTTAGACACGTCCTTAAATATTAAAATAGAACAAAATGCAAAAATAGATCCGACAAACACCAATCAAATCGGTGCTCCCCTGCAAGGATCACTTTATAAAATACTGGTTAAGAAAGGGCACGAAGTAAAAGAAAACGATGCGCTTTTTGTTATTGAAGCCATGAAAATGGAAACGACTGTAAATGCTTTTAAGGCTGGAAAAATAAAATCGATTACTTTAAAAGAAGGAAGTATGGTAAAACAAGATGATTTAGTCATTACCATGGAATAAATGTTTTCCTATAAGAAACCACTTCCATAAAGAGGTGGTTTTTTATACTATTCATCGGTTTTAAAAACTATAAAAAACAGAATTAAATACACCTAAACCATTAACTAACAGGAAACGAAGCATGAAATAAACTTTAAACACCAAACCAACGCATCTTATATTTTTTTCACTAGATTTGCAAACCGAACGCTAGTTACCCAATGACTATCAACAACCTACAACAAATCGAAGAAGTAAATACACTTCTAAATAATGCCTATTCTGGGCGCACCTCCAACTTACCCGAAAGTATTGCATTCACTAAAAAGGCACTTTTTCTAAGCAAAGAAATAGAGAATAAATCCTTAATCGGAAAAAGCTTAAACCAGCTCTCGCTGTTTTATATGATTACAAGTGACTTCAAAAAATCCAACCAATATTCACAAGAAGCTATTATTTATTTTGAAGCGATACAGGACGAACGTGGTATTGCAGACGCAAAATACAACATTGGGAGTGTTCATTATAAAACCGACAATTACCATGAAGGTTTAATCTATTTAAAAGAGGCCCTTCGTATTTATAAGAAATATGATGATTTTGAAAGCCAATCGAAAGTAGAAAAAGCGATAGGAACCGTTTACGAGTATATTGGTGACCCTGCAAATGCCTTTTCGGCATACAAGTGCGCCGTAAGAAATGCAAGAAAAACAGGAAATCTAAATTTAGAATCTAACGTATTTAATAACCTATCTGGTTTATTACTAAAAAGGCAGAAACCTAGTGTTGCCATGAAAATGATAGAGCATGCTATTGTGTTAAAAAAGCAAACCGGAGACATTAGAGGGCTTGCCTTTGCTATTTATGGTCGCGGAAAAATATTCCTTAATCTAGGTGATTTCAAAAATGCGGAAATAGACTTTTTAGACGCTATAGACAATCACAATAAAGTGGTTGAAATTATGGGAGCTTGTATGGCTTATAATAAGTTAGGCAAATTACATTACCAATCTAATCAATTTAAAAAAGCAAAAAAAGCAGTTAAAAGAGGACTCCTATTATCTGGTTCTTATAACATTTTAATGGCAAAAATTAAAGGCTATCATTTGTTATATCGTATTTTTAAAGATGAAAATAATATTCCTAAATCCTTCGAATATTTAGAATTATACCTCAAAGAAAAAGAGGCTATAATGAACACACAAACACAACAAGTTATGGAAAACTATAACTTAATCAATAAAATGAATGTGTTAGAAAGTGAGGCTTTATTGCAAAAAGAACGTCAAAAAGTTATTGAAAAAAAGAATCAAGACGAACTAGAAGCGGTAAAATTAAAACAAGAGTTTTTATCGGTAATGAGCCATGAGATTAGAACGCCCTTAAACGCTATAACCACTATAATATCTATACTAGACGACCAAGTAAGAGATGAAAATAAATCCCTTATTAAAAGTTTACAATTTGCATCCGATAATCTAATTCACATCGTGAATAATGTACTAGATTTCACGAAGCTAGATTCTAAAAAAACAACTTTAGAAATCGATAGTACGAATCTCTATGAACTATCTAATAAAATTATAGATTTACACCTTAACGTAGCAAAAACGAAAGGCTTAGGTTTAGTTTTAAATAGTGCTATTCCGAAAGACAGGAATTACCTTTTAGACCAAACCAAACTATCTCAAATACTTAGTAATCTTATAGGAAATGCTATAAAATTCACGGAAAAAGGCCAAGTATCCTTTAACTTAGAACTAGTCGAAGAAGATCCGCAATTCGATACCATTCAGGTGAGCATCAAAGACACAGGAGAAGGGATTTCTAAACAAGATATTTCAAAAATATTTCTAAGTTTTTCGCAAATAAAACCAGTAATGACTCGCGAACAAGGCGGAACAGGTTTAGGCTTAGCTATTGTTAAAAAACTAGTAGAACTGCATAATAGTAACATACAAGTGAAAAGTGAAATGCAAGAAGGTTCCGACTTCTATTTCACACTAAAACTAGAGAGATCTTCTAAAGCTGTACTTAAAGAAAAACCTATTTATCGCCAGTTAAAAAACAAAACCGTTCTTTTAGCAGAAGACACTTTAATGAATGCTGTTTTAATTAAAAAAATTCTTTCCAAATGGGGAGTTACTACAGCGCATGCTGCTAATGGAATAGAAGCCGTTTCTCTTGCAGAAAAGAAAAAGTTTGATTTTATTTTAATGGACTTACACATGCCAGAGTTAAATGGTATTGATGCAACTAGAAGGATTAGAACATCTGGAAATTTAAACGAAAAAACACCCGTTTTCGCCATAACAGCAGATGTGATGACTACTAAAGATAATGAGACTTCACAATTATTTAATAAAGTATTATGGAAGCCTTTGGATATTGACAAGCTATATGCTGCTTTGTCGCAAGAAACAAGCCCCAACACCAATTCGGGTATTAAATGTCTAGACTCTGCCTAAACGTTAGTAAGTCAAAAGCATAACGAACTATCTAAGCACAAGACTATTCTTATATAGAACACCTATCTTTACTTCAAACAATTGCATTTTTTAAACATACAATGAATCTTTGTTTATTTCGAGAGTCTAAAACGCAAACCGATTAGAATCCGTTTACTAACATCCATTAAAACATTTCCGTTTTCACGGAAAGAAAACATGAAAAAAGGTTTAAAAACAATACTTGTATCTATTGGAATACTAATACTGTGTTCCGTAATTTTTTTCTTTTGGGCTTCTGCATCCACAGTACCAGAAAGCGAATACCAAAAATTAGAGGTCAATTCTTTTAAAGCCATTACAGATACCGATTCTATTTATAGTATCGTTACCTATAACATTGGTTATTTGAGTGGTATGACCAATAATCTTGCCGTTGAAAAATCGAAAACGCTATTCGATACTAATTTAAAAAAAGTATTAAAAGAATTTAAAAGCGTTAATCCAGATATTATTGCTTTTCAGGAAATTGATTATGACGCATCCAGATCGTATCACATAAATCAGCATAACGAAATAGCAAGCTTGGGTTATACCTATGAAGCCGAAACGGTAAACTGGGACGAAACCTATGTTCCTTTTCCATATTGGCCGCCTGCGATGCACTTTGGGAAAGTACTTTCTGGGCAATCCATATTGAGTAAATACCAAATAAATAGCCAAGAGCGCATTGTATTAGAACGCGTAAAAACGAGTCCGTTTTATCGCGATGCTTTTTATATAGACCGTTTGGCACAAGTAGTAAAAGTACAAATAGAAGATCAAGAAGTGGTTATTATTAATGTACACTTAGAAGCATTTGATACACAAACACGCGTAAACCAATTTCAGGCGGTTCTAGATTTATTTCATACCTACGCAGCCACAAATCCTACTATTCTATTGGGCGATTTTAATAGTGATGCCAATGACGAAAACGCAGTGATTCAAAATATACTACAAGAAAAAAGTATTGGAAATGCAGCGTTTACCAATACCGATTATGCATTTACTTATAACTCCGAAACCCCAGATGTACGTATCGATTATATTTTTTATACCAAAAACACCATCCATTATGTAGACGGAAACGTATTACAGCAATTGGAACAAGCATCTGACCATTTACCTGTAGCCATGCGATTTAAATTAAAGTAAAACACGTAAAAACACCTATAGTTATTTTAATTAAAAACCATTAAGTTTGCAGCGTGGTAGCAAAACCACTTCCCTCCTAAGCATTAGTAAACTATAAACCCTATTAATAAACCCCAAATAAAATACCATTATGAAAAAAAACTACATTTTAAATCTATTGACAATTAGTCTTTTATTCTTAGGAGTTACAAGCATTTTTGCGCAATCTACTGAGGATTTCGAAGGTGAAGGCGTAGCGTCTACATCATTTTCGGATAACGGACAAACATTTACCGTAACAACGCCAGCAACTGGAGAAACCTATGACATCTTTAATTGTGGAGGTTGTGGTTGGAATGGTTCAGCAACAGATGCACAATTCATCGAAAACACAGGAGGAAATAATGGTGCTATGAATGGTACTAGCTTCACCATTTCTACAGGAGGTGCCGAAATTGGCGTAACTTCTTTATACCTATTTTGTTCTACAAATAGTCTTGGTACGCATTCTGGAGCCTTAACAATAACAGGTTATAAAGCCGGCGTTATGCAATATACCTTTACAAAAACTTCTGGATTTTCAAATGTTGCAACTTTAACTCCTTTTAACGGATTTACTTTTATCAATTTTGCGACAGAAGGTGGTGTTAATAACACTCAAAAAAGAATCGACCAATTGGTAATTACAGGTACTGGTGACTTAGATTATATGGCGTTGGATGCATTTTCATGGGCACCAGAAAACACACTATCTGTAGACAACAGCATATTGGCATCTCAAATTCAAGTGTACCCAAACCCATCTTCAAAATCTATAAAAATCTCGGACTTAAATACCGAAACGACGTATTCTATTTATGATATTCTTGGAAACAAAATAACACAAGGAAGCGCAACTAAAAATACAGAGATTGGTATTCAAAACTTTGCTAACGGATTATACTTTCTTCATTTTGAAAATGGTATTGTCAAAAAATTCATAAAAAAATAAGCAGTAAAACATCCAGTACATTTACTATAAAAAAGCCTCCTTTTAAGGGGCTTTTTTTATGCCTTATATTTTCCCATTATGGGAAACCGTAAAAGGAAACAAACAGACTATTGTACCTTTGGCTTCTTAAAAAAAAGACCTAAAATTAGGCAGAATCTAAATCTATACTACATGAAAAAAATTATTTTATCCTTTGCCATTATCACATTATTTGCATCTTGCAGAACCAGTTTACATGTTGGTGGTTACAACCAATTAAACCAAACCCAAACGGTATTATCCAGTTCCAACTTTAATGTACTTGGTAGTTTTACCGGAACCGCTACAACAAAAATAAAAACAGGTAATATTACGAACAAAGAAGGTATTATTGCGCAAGCCAAAGCAAAATTATTAGAAAACGCGAAAGCTGCAGGTGTAGAATTAACTGGAAGCAGAACTTTAGTTAATGTAACTATTGATATCATTGAAACTAAAAAAAGAATCAATGCAACCATGTCTGCCGAAATTATAGAGTTTAAATAGTATATCTATTTTACCTAAAGATAAAACCACCTTTTGGGTGGTTTTTTTATACGTCATATTTACCATAACAAAACCCCATAAACCCTAACAAACCTAAAACCGTCAACGTACTATACCTTTATTAATTTAAGAGACAGAATTAGTAAGATGAAGTATATAACACGTTGGCAACAAGCTAAAAATAACCGCCATAAATTTAAAGGAGGTGCAAGAATCATAGGTATTACTTTGGGATAGTGCCCACAAACAAATCAAGTGCATAAATTAGTGATCCATTACCTATAATTTAATACTAATGTTATTAAATAGTTAAAACACTATTTCATAGATAATACGGAAGCTACCTACATTAATTTCTTTATATATTCGCAGCTCACTAATAAAAAAATTATGAAAAAAATTTACTTTTTACTTTTAACAATTTTAATGACATCCTTTACTTTTGGACAAGTGCTAACTGAAAATTTTGATTACGGTACTACAGCCGGAGATTTAACTACTGCAAGTGGTGGAGCATGGGTTCAACACTCAGGTTCTACAGCTCCAGTTGCTTATGTTGCAGCACCTACTAGTTTAACTATGACTAGCTACCCTGCATCTGGAGTTGGTGGGCACGCAACGTATTCTGGGACTTCTCAAGATGTAAATAGAACTTTTGCAGCAATTTCAACTGGAACTGTCTATGCAAGTGCACTTGTAAACTTAAGTGCTGTGGGTTCTGGAAACTACTTTATGCATTTAAACACTGGTGGTTTTAGATCAAGAGTTGGTGCAAAAGATGATGGAAACGGAGATATCCTTTTTGGTATTGGAGCAAGTAGTTCTACATTAACGTACGGAACAACTCCTTACAGTTTAAATACCACATACTTATTAGTATTCTCTTATGAGATTGCTACTGGAGTTTCTAAATTACACGTACTTTCTGCTGTAACAACTACGGAACCAGGAACACCAGAAGCTACAAATACAGGAAGCACAGGAACAGCAATTAATGCTATTGCTTTCCGTCAATCTAGTAACATTCCTGCTGTAGCAATAGACGGTATTCGTGTTGGGACTAGTTGGAGTGAAATTCTAGTTTCTACGCTATCTGTAGATTCTTTAGAAGCAACTAATTTCTCCATTTTTCCTAACCCAACAAATACTGGGTTTGTAAACATTACAACAACTACTGACGCTCCTGTTAATGTTAGAGTATATGATATTACTGGAAAAAAAGTAATTTCTGAAACATTAAGTAATAAAACTTTAAATGTTTCTAATCTTAAACCAGGTATTTATAGTTTAATATTAAATCAAAACAAAACTACGGTTACTAAAAAAATAGTAATCAAGTAATTTTTA
>JAGPUY010000270.1 GCA_018067265.1 Oceanihabitans sp.
CCATTTTCTACATTAGAAAAGGTATTACTTAATTGGTATTGCACACCATCGATAGCATATAAATAGTTTCCTAAATTAGAAATTTCAATAACCATATCACTTCCATTAGAGACTACACTTTCTATAACTGGTATTTCTATTTCAGAAACATGAAAATAAACAATAGTGGTAACACAATTATCTGTTACTTCTACCAAATAGTCTCCAGGACTACTAACCGCAATACTAGCTGATATCTCACCAGATTGCCATAAATAATTTGGATTTGAAATTGCAGTATTTGGTATTAATATAATGTCTTCTCCTTCACAAAAATCAAGGTATTCGTGACTTTCAGAAATTGGCTGTATACCTACATTTTCCCATTGGCAAGTACTTAAGTCAAACTGAAAATCATCCCAACAAGTTACATTTGGTGGTTGCACATCTTGTGAACCAATATTTTGCCAAGTACAGGATGTTGTGTCCAATTGATAATCATCCCAACAGTTTACACTTGTTGGTTGTGCATCTGGTGAACCATTGTTTTGCCAGGTGCAGGATGCGGTATCAAACTGATAATCGTCCCAACAATTTACATTTGGTGGTTGCGCGTCCTGTAAACCCACATTTTGCCAAGTACAGGACACGATATCAAACTGATAATCATCCCAACAGTTTACATTTGATGGTTGTGCATCTTGCAAACCATTGTTTTGCCAGGTACAGGATGCTATATCAAACTGATAATTGTCCCAACAGTTTAAACTTGGTGGTTGTGTATCTTGTGCACCATTGTTTTGCCAAGTGCATGATACGGTATCAAACTGATAATTATCCCAACAGTCTACATTGGGTGGTTGTACATCTTGCAAACCATTATTTTGCCAAGTACAGGATGCTGTATCAAACTGATAATTATCCCAACAATTCATATTTGGTGGTTGTGCATCTTGTGAACCATTGTTTTGCCAAGCACATAATGTGGTATCAAACTGATAATTATCCCAACAATTTACATTTACCGGTTGCGGTCCTGCTTGTGTGATTACTACCGAAAACACATCAGAAAAAGTAATACAATCTGCATTACTTAAGTTTAATACATACTCTGCAACTTTTGCTCTATAATATGCGGTAGATGTAACTCCAGAAACCGTTAATGTTGCATTTGTTTCACCAGTAATATCTGTCCAAGTAATGCCATCTACACTTTCTTGCCACTGATAAAAATGATTACTAAAAACCGTATTATCTGGTGTTGCGGTAAAAATAGTATTATATGGAGTATCTACACTACATAATGAAACACTAGTATCTCCTGAAGAATCAGTAATTCCTATAAAATCGCCACAACTTTTAAAAACAATATCGTCTATTGCTAAATCGTTACCGCAACCTCCAACGCCATTATTTATCATTCTAAGAATCACAGAGGTCTGCCCAGGTAACGTTTGAAAAACAAGAGCATGTTGGTTCCATGTTGGGTTTGTAGCACTAAAAATATTTCCGGTGTTACCACTAGCTAAAAGATTAGTGTCGGTTACATCCCAAATCTCAAACCTTACATTTATTGGGATTCCGTTACCACCACAAGCGCTTGCTATATTTGGTAAAATATTAATTAACCAAGCGGAAAATTCATAGGTTGTATTTTGACATAAACCATTAATTGGTCTTACATAAAAATCTCCAGCTGCAAAACTTGCATTTACAATTAAGGCTCTTCCATTAGTATCGCCTACAGTATGATCACTTGGCAAACTCCATCCATAAAAAAAAGTACTGCTAGCAACTGTATATTCACCATCTTGAGGGCCACCATTTCCAACAAAAGAATAACCATCAATGGTTCCTGTTGGTAAAGCTGGACCATAATTTGTTCCTGTACCAAATGTTTCCGTAAAAATTGGATCACCAGAATTACCTTGACAAAAGCCTAATTGTGCAAGTACACTTTCCGAAGAAAAGAACACCAAAAAAATTAGGAAAACATTATGATATACAAGGCTTTTTTTCATCTAAATCTGTAGTTGTAAGACTTCTAAAATAGCTATATTTATTGTATTACTAATAAGATAAAAGAACTAAAAATACTATTGTGCAGTTCATGTATAGGTTAAAAGGATACATAAGAAGGAATAAAGTAAAATCGATAGTATTTGTTGTACTATTAATTGCTTATTATTTCTGTTTACCTAAACAATTATTTAAAGATCCAACAGCAACTGTAATAACAAGCGCTAATAATGAATTACTTGGCGCACAAATAGCCAAAGATGGACAGTGGCGATTTCCGCAAAACGATGTGGTACCAGAAAAATTTAAAACCTGCATCATTCAGTTTGAAGACGAGTACTTTTACAAGCATCCAGGTTTCAATCCTATTTCTATTTTTAAGGCATTGCAACAAAACATAAAATCTGGAGAAGTAAAACGAGGAGGAAGCACCATTACACAACAAGTAATTCGTCTTTCTAGAAAAGGGCAATCTAGAACCTATTTCGAAAAAATTAAAGAAATGATTCTTGCCACGCGATTAGAATTCCGCGAAAGCAAAGATCAAATACTAGCCTTTTATAGTAGTCATGCTCCTTTTGGAGGAAACGTAGTTGGTATCGACGCTGCTTCATGGCGTTATTTTAATAGAAATGCAAATCAATTATCTTGGGCAGAAAGCGCCACTTTAGCGGTTTTACCAAATGCACCAAGTTTGATTTACCCTGGAAAAAATCAAGAACGATTGCTTGTAAAACGAAACCGTTTACTTAAAAAACTACTAGAAAAACAGATAATAGACTCGCTCACCTACAGTTTATCTATTGCTGAGGGTTTACCACAAAAACCATATCCTTTACCACAAACAGCTCCGCATTTATTACAAAAAGTAGCGAAAACAAATTATGGTAAACGCACACAAACTACTATTAATTCTAGACTGCAAAAACAAACCAATGCGATTGTAAAAAACCATTACAATTTGTTAAAGCAAAATGAAATTTACAACATGTCTGTTTTGGTTTTAGATGTAAAAACACGACAGGTTTTAGCCTATGTTGGTAATACGCCAACAGACAGAGCACATCAAAAAGACGTAGATATTATAGATAAGCCTAGAAGTACAGGAAGTATTTTAAAGCCGTTTTTATATGCTGCAATGTTAGATTCTGGAGACTTATTACCAAATACTTTAATTGCAGATGTGCCAACGCAATACGGAAGTTATGTTCCAGAAAATTTTAATAAAGAATTTGACGGTGCAGTTCCGGCGAGTCGTGCATTATCGCGCTCTTTAAACGTTCCTGCTGTTCGCATGCTTCAGGAGTTTGGTTTAGATAGATTTCATCATTATTTAAAAGAATTAAAACTGAAAGATTTAAAATACAACGCAAACCATTACGGACTTACCTTGGTTCTTGGTGGTGCAGAAAGCAATCTTTGGGATTTATGTAAAAGCTACGCATCGTTGTCTTCCACCGTGAATCATTACACCGAAAATTCTAGCCAGTATTTCACCAATGAATTTTGTGAGCCTACTTTTTTAGCTTCGGAAGCAATAGATTTCGGAAAGAAAACTTCTGGTAAAACCTTATTTGATGCTGCTTCGATTTACTTAACCTATGAAAGTTTAAAAGAAGTAAATAGACCAGAAAGTGATGAAAGCTGGGAATTTTTTGATGGCTCAAAACAAATTGCCTGGAAAACAGGAACCAGTTTTGGCTTTCGAGATGCATGGGCCATTGGAACGACCAAAGATTATGTAGTTGGTGTTTGGGTTGGTAATGCAGATGGCGAAGGAAGACCTGGTTTGGTTGGTGTACAAACTGCTGCTCCAATTTTATTTGATGTTTTTGATGCCTTACCAAATAGCGATTGGTTTGCAAAACCTTTTGATGAAATGCAAGAGGTTTCCATTTGTGAAAAAAGCGGTTACAGAGCAACGGAAAACTGTGAAGAAACCGAGAAAAAATTTATACAGGTTAGCGGATTAAAAACGAAACCTTGTCCGTATCATGTATTGGTGCATTTAGATGCAAACGAACAATATCAAGTAAATTCTTCGTGTGAGGATATTAGTAATATAACCAACAAGTCTTGGTTTGTGCTTCCGCCATTAATGGAATTTTACTACAAAACCAAGAACCCTTTTTATAAACCATTACCACGACTTAGAAGCGATTGTTCGGGTGAAAACACTATTTCTATGCAGTTTATTTATCCGAAAGAAAACACCACCGTTTTTTTACCTAAGGATTTTGATGGTAACACGAATGAGCTCGTTTTAAAAATCGCACATTCTGAACCAGAGACTACTTTGTTTTGGTATATCGACGCTGTTTTTGTTGGTACCACAAAGGACATTCATGATATGGCTATTTTACCTAAAGTAGGAAAACATGTCATTACCGTTGTAGATACTTTTGGTAATGAAACCAAACGTATGATTACTATTTCTAAATAACTATCTTAAAGACTGCCCTTTTTTACACCACCAAGGATGCATTTCTATTTTTAAACGACCCGCTTGCACCATAGGATCTAGATTCGCCAAGCTATCTGCCATTTTTTTATTTGGTACGTTATATACTGTAATACCACGAATATCACCATCATCTCCAAAAGGACCTATTAAATCGGCAAAACCTTCGTCGTACATTCTACTTAAATGTTCTAAATGCTCTTCTTGTAATCCTTTATCTACTTCTTCATTCTGACTTCTTATTGGACCTTTTTTCAAGAGTGCCATGAAGTACTTTTGCATGATTATCGTGTCTTGTGTTTTTTCATCTATATAATCAAAAGTCTCAAATCCTTTCGCCTTTAATTCCGCTTTAAGCGCAGCAACAGATTGCTTTACTTCTAAAACCTCATCTATTACTTCTTCTACAAGCTCTGTATTTGGAACTGTTGAAATTTCGTCAATAACCGTTTTATTTTCTTCCTTACAAGCGATAACAGTTGCTAAAGCAAAAATTAAAATTATAAATTGTTTCATAGGTATTCTGTTTTATTTTTGCCAAGTAGTAAATGGTTTGCTACTTAGTTGTGAATTGTAATATTTTATATTTCCTGTAACTTCTTTACCAAGCCAATTTGGTTTCGTGAAGGCTTCGTCTTCCGCTTGTAGTTCTACTTCTGCTACAATTAGCCCTTCGTTTTCACCGAAAAATTCATCTACTTCAAAAATATGGTTTTCTACTTTAATTTCATATCGTATTTTATCAATAATTCCTTTTTTACAAAGTTTTAAAAGATCTTCTGCTTCCGATTTAGGGATTTCTTTTTCCCATTCAAAGCGGGATAATCCGTTTTTTGAAGAAGCTCCTTTTATGGTTAAAAAACCTTGTTCTCCTTTTAGCCTGACTCTAACCGTTCGTTTTTTATTGGTACTTAAAAATCCTTGAACAATTTTCGTGTTTTTAAAAGCTTCCGTTTTAAACGCTGAAGATTTGACCAAAAATTTACGTTCTATTTCTAAATTAGATTGCTGCACTTGTTTTCTTATTAATATAAATTGTGGAAAGCGAAATTAAGGTAATTGCTGTCCAATACGTACTAGAAACTAAAAATTGTGCGATGGCAAAATCGCCAATAAACTTTCTATAAGATAAAACCGAATCGGAAACCAAAAACAAAGATGCACCAATGGCAATTAGTAAAAAGCCGTATTCTTTTTTCCAAACATATACATTTATTGCTTGCCAAGCCATCAGTACAATACAAGTCACATATAGAATTACAGGAATTAGTAAGTCGCCTAAATGGTCTTTTAAATTGAAAAAGATAAGACCAGCAACAAACACTAACGGTATTAAGGTTTTTACATTCCAAGAAAATCCGCGAATACTAGCAAATGCATATATAAAAAATACGTGACCAATTAAAAACGATGCTAAACCAAAAATAAAATACGCATCAAACATTAAAAAGATATCTCCAATTAGGCAAAACACCAAACCGGTTAGTACGATGCTTTTATATGCCTTTAATCCATTTTCAGCATACAAAACAGGTAATAAGATAACTAGGATGGTAGACAACGGTTTAAAAATATAATGCATTATTTCATTATCTATATACGATGAAACGATGGTACCGATTACAGAAATTACAATTAAAATGATAAGAATACTTTTTTTCATGAATTGTTTAATTCTATTATTGTCTAAATTTACATCATGTCTAGCGATTTACCAATACGAAAAATTATTCATGTAGATATGGAT
>JAGPUY010000271.1 GCA_018067265.1 Oceanihabitans sp.
CACGAATACAGCAATACCAATTTTATTTTGCTAGGTTATATTTTAGAAAGTATCGAAAAGGAGAACTATAAAACGATTCTGAAAAAACGTATTACAGATAAACTACAATTGAAAAACACCTATTATGGGGATGTAATTAACCCAAAAAATAACGAGGCACTTTCTTATTATTACGAAGAAGATGGAACGCTACACGAAGCAAGTCAAGCGCATTTAAGTAATCCGGGTGGTGCTGGTGCAATCGTTTCTAATCCGGAGGATTTAGTGGTTTTTATGGATGCATTGTTTACTAATAAATTGATGTCCAAAAAGGGTTTTATTAGAATGACCACTATAAAAGAGGAATATGGAAGTGGTATTATGAGTGCAGAAAAAGGCGGACAAACCATTTTTGCGCACAATGGATCTATCGATTCTTTTAAGTCCATGGTGATGTATATTCCAGCAACTAAAACCGCAATTGCCTTTACCGCGAATGCTTTAGATTTTGGGTTAATGCCAATTATGTTTAATGCGATGGCAACCATGCAAGGGGAAGCATTGTTTATTCCGAATTTCAATACTATTCGTTTAACGGAAAAGGAATTAAAACAATTCGAAGGCGTGTATTCTTGTGAAGGTTTACCATTTAATTTAGTGTTTAAGTCCAACGGCAAAGCATTGCAAGGAGGTCCAGAAGGAAGAGATTTAAAAACATTAAACGCAACTAGTGTCAATGCGTTTGAATTAGATTTAGGTGTGGTCTTAAAATTTAATGTAAAAGAACAAACCTTACTGTTTAACCAATCTGGTGAAACATCCAAAAAATGCTTTAAAAAAGGATAGAGAAGAAGTAGCTATTTTAGCTTCGGTTGTTTACGGAGCTAAATTGGTTATCTATCGCATTTTAATTTTTAAATCGACAAACTAATTTATGTTTGTTATATATCTAACGAATAAAACGAATACTTATGAAATTTTTAACCATTCAAATTGCCGATCGTTTTGAAGAAGGAGGATTCTTTATGATGACCTTAATACTAATCTGTTTATTACTTTCTATTTTCTTTTTAATTAAAGGATTTATGGATGTAAAGAAGAATAATGCTGTTTCCAAAAAGATGCTAAAACTAGCAACAGATAGTAGCCTTCTCGGGTTGGTAATTGGCTTTTTTGCTTCTGTTTTCGGGTTAATTTCGGCTTTCGATTCTTTAGAAGCAATGGGAAATGCAGATCCAGCGGTTTTTGCAGGAGGACTAAAAGTCTCTTTATTAACAGCGCTATTTGGGTTACTAACTTTTATTATTGCTAGAATTGGAATTCTTCTTTTAAGAGGATTGCAAAAAGAATAATCTTAGATGTGAAAATTAGTATTACCCTTAAAACATTCATCAAAACATTCATCAAAACATCCATCAAAATGCGAATAGCTTTATATATCCTTTTCTTTGTTCTGTGCCAACATACAATGCGTGCGCAAGAAAGCCGATTTGTATTTCAAGAAAGTACATTAGACAGCATATACTCTAATAGACTGAAGGAAACGCGATCTATTCATGTGCAATTACCAGAAAGCTACGCGGTGAATGCTAATCAAAAATACCCCGTAGCTTATATTATCGATGGCGAAGTATTTCTACCAACAGTACGTAATGTTCTAGAATATTATAGTGGTGGTTTTATGCCAGAAATGGTACTGGTAGGTATTTCTAATGCCGAGAATAGAACACGAGATTTAACACCTTCAAAAATTAGTGCCAAATATGGAATGCCTTTTAATGACGAAAATGGCGAAGCAGATAATTTCTTGAAATTTATAGGCGAAGAACTTATTCCGTATGTAGAAAGCAATTATCCAGTGACGAACTATAGAACGATAATCGGTCATTCGTATGGCGGTTTATTTGCCATCTATTCGCTAATGCATACACCAGAATTATTTGCGAATTATGTGAGTGTGGATCCCAGTTTAGATTGGGATAATGAACTAATGTTGAAACAAGCCAAAGACGTTTTTACAACGAATAATTTGAAAAACAAAGCATTGTATATTTCTTTAAGCGGACAATTACACATGCAGAATTCAGAAATCACGATCGATAATGTGATGCAAGACACCAGTGATTTTACCGCTTTTCCTCGGGCGAATATTTCATTCTCTAATTGGATTAAGAAAAATAAAGAAAACGGATTGGATTATACCTGGCAGTTTTATCCTAAGGATTTACATGGAACCATACCTTTACCTTCTATAATGGATGGTTTATTAGCTGTTTTTGAATGGTTTCAGATGGAAAATACGGATCAAATCAACGCCTTTGATACTTCTAAAGAAGAATTATTCCGTATTATAAAATATAGAGAAAATAAGCTAAAAGATCATTTTGGCTATTTGGAAGCGCCATATCCCGAAGATCTTTTAAACATGTCTGGTTATATGAATATGGAAATGAATCAACCCGAAAAAGCAAAGATGTACTTCGAATTGGCAATTGCTTACTATCCGGAAAGTGCGAATGCCTATGATTCTTTTTCCGAATATTACGAATCCCAAGAAGACTTTGATAATGCTATAAAATTAGCAAGCAAAGCTTTTGAAATTAGCGGAAGTGATTATCATAAAAATAGAATAGAAACGCTTAAAACAAAAAAACTATAATTCCCGAATTAAATCTTTGATACGAAGGCGTTTGTTGTAATTGTGTTCATT
>JAGPUY010000275.1 GCA_018067265.1 Oceanihabitans sp.
TAAATCTAATTCAATGTTTTTACGTTCGGTAATATCTTGAATAGTACCAACAAAATTTTTAGCTTCCCCGTTAAGATAAACAACTTCACCTAAACCATGAACCCACTTTAATTCCTTTTTATCTTTTGTTATAATTCTATATTCTAAATCAAATTTTCGTTTACTATTTTGACTTTCAAAAACATTTTCTTTAATAAGCGACCTATCTTCTTGGTGTACTATGGATTTCCAAAGATCAAAATCTACTACTACATCACTATTTACGCCAATAATATTATTAAAAGTGATTGAAGTATCACCCACTAAGTTTTTTATACACAAATTAAAACTACCTATTTTCGCTACTTCCTGTGCTATTAATAGGGATTTTTCACTTTCTTGAAGTTTTAATTCAGAATGCTTCCGATGGGTAATATCCTGTATAGTACCTATCAATTTTATAGGATTCGCTTCCTTATCAAAAACTAATTCTCCAATGCCGTGTACCCAAATTTCTTCTTTGGTATCTAGTTTTAAAATTCTATATTCTTTATTGAATCTTTTATTATTTAGGACACAATACTCAAAATAACTTAGTAATCCTTCTCTTTCATCTGGATGAATACGTTCTCCCCAACTTTCAACGGTTTTTTCATACGTTTCATTTATACCAAAAATACCATCTAAAACAGCAGAACCTTCCCAAGTACTTGTATTTAAATCTATAGCATAAGACCCAATATTACCAACTATTTGAGATTTCCTTAAATTATATTCGCTTTCTTTAAGTTTTACTTCGGCTTTTTTCCGCTCCGTAATATCTTGTGTGGTTCCAATAATTTTTATAGGATTTGCATCGTCATCAAAAAGAAATTCGCCTCTGGCATGCACCCAAATCTCTTTGTGGTTATCTATTCTTACAGCTCTGTATTCTATATTAATTTTCTTTCTATTTTGAACACAATTGTCATAATAAGCTAATACTTCTTCTCTTTGATCTGGATGAATAATATCACTCCAACCTGTCTCTGTTTTTAAATACGATTTATCAATTCCGAAAATTTTGTTTAGAACAGCAGAACTTTCCCAAACCTTTGTAGGTATATCCACAGTATAAGACCCAATATTTGCAACTATTTGAGACTGTCTTAAACTATACTCACTTTCTAACAGTTTTAATTCGGCTTTTTTACGTTCGGTTACATCCCGTGCAATACCAAGTATTTTACCATCTTTTTGAAGTTTTGCTGACACCTCTAAATCTAAGAGCGATTTATCTTTACGTAGAAATTTTCTAGCAAAAATAATGGCTTCACCAGCAAGTAATCGGTTATGGTTTTCTTCATTTTGAATAAAACCACCAACATTAAAATCTTCAATTTTCAAGTTTAAAAACTCGTTCTTGGTATATCCTAAACTGATGTAGGCCGCCTTATTGAAATCATGTATTTCACCATCTAAAGAATAGGAAATTATTGCATCATTCGCTTGATCAATTAATGCTCTATACGATTCATCTTTCTTCTTAATTTCTGCAACAATTCTAGATTTTTCAATAGCAAGATTAACTAAGTTTAATGTAAAATTAAGCTCACGAATATCACTCAAAGAAGGCGCATTTATAGACTTACTATAAATAGCAAAAGTTCCTATTACCGTTTTATCTTTTCCAAAAATAGGAATAGACCAACACGAGTTCAACTTGAATTTTAATGCAATATTCTTATAATCTACCCATAACGGATCTGTACTTATATTGGAAACAATAACTGATTTTTTATGAAATGCTGCCGAACCGCAAGAACCAACATTTGGTCCTATTGGAATTTTTTTTACTGCCAGCTTATAAAATTCTGGTAACGAAGGTGCAGATTCTAGATTAAGATGCATACCATCTTGATCCATTAAACTAATAGAACCATAATAATCTGGATGAACAGATTGATAATTTAAAAGCAGACGGTCAAAAATTTCGTTTAAAGGTATATTTAGTGCAATTAAATCTAATATTTCATTTTTATGAATTAATAATTGCTCTGCTTTTTCTCGTTCTAAAACCTCTTTTTCGAGGTCCAAATTTTTATGTTCAAGCTTACTAATCAAGCGTTTACTATACAGTTTTAAAACTTCTTCTTCGGTAAATTTTACATTTTTAAGGGGCTCTGCTTCGAGTTTAACTTTACCAAAAAGACCTTGAACTACTGCGGTAATTTTATTTTGGTCTGTTGGTTTTCTTAGAAATTGATCTGCCCCTAATTTTATGGCAAAATCTTCATCAAGCGCTTCGGTATACGTAGATGTGTAAAAAACAAATGGAATATCTTTAAAGGATTCCTCTTTTTTACAAGCTTGACAAAACATATACCCATCCATAACAGGCATTAAAATATCTGAGATAATTAAATCCACATTATATTCATGCAGTTTTTCTAAGCCTTCTTTACCGTCTTTAGCTTCTACAACAACATAACCAACTTCCTCAAGTATAACTCTAAGTAAATACAGGTTTTCAAAAGTATCATCTACTATTAATATCGTTTTCATGCCCTAATTATGCTTTATATATACTTTCCATTTGCTTTACAAAAGTATCTGGATTAATAGGTTTTTCTATATATCCATTTGCACCAGCTTCCATTGCTTTTTCTTTATCTCCAGCCATTGCGTATGATGTTACGGCTATAATTACTGTGTTTTTCGGCAAACCATTATTTCTTAACTTGCTACAAATCTCATAACCATCCATGTCTGGTAATTGTATATCTATTAAGATAACTTCAGGATGGTTTTCATGGGCTAAATTTAATCCATCCGTTCCGTTATAGGCCTTCAGCACACCATACGAACTGTTAGTAAGGAGGTATGAAAGCATATACATATTTTGTTCATTATCTTCAATTATTAAAATGGTAGGTTTCATTTTTTGTATATAAAATTTAATATCAACGGGTTAAACTCTAAATATATTAAAATTGGTATTATAAACTAAACTAAAATCACATTATATTATTCTTTGTAAGAATATTCTAAGGGCAATTTAAACATGAAATCACTGCCTTTACCTAGTTCACTTTCTACTTGAATTGTACCGCCTAATTTTTCAACTAAACTTTTACAAATAGCCAATCCAAGACCAGTACCTTCATGCTTTCTATTAAGACCTCCTTCTATTTGAATAAAAGGCATAAATAATTTAATAGCATCTTTTTTAGTAATTCCTATTCCTTGGTCTATAACTTGAGTAACAAGCACATTATCTTTAACATGAACTTTAACAACGATTATTCCTTTTTCAGAAAACTTAATAGCGTTAGAAAGCAAGTTTAATAATACTTGCTCTACACGTCTTTCATCACTTACTAGCGTGATATCAAAATCAGAAATTTCTGTTTTTATAACAAGCCCTTTTCTTGAAGCTTGTGGTTCTAGAAAATCAATGGTATTCTCTAAAGATTCTAGGTAATTAAATGGATAAAAGGATACTTTTAATTTCCCTGCTTCTATTTTAGAGATATCTAAGACATCATTAATTAGGCTTAATAAATGCGCGCTACTATTTTTAACCATAGAGAGTTGCTTTTTCTGCTCTACATTTAATGGCCCAGCTAATTCCTTTAGTAAAATCCCTGTAAACCCAATAATAGAATTCATTGGTGTTCTTAACTCATGAGACATGGTTGCTAAAAATGCAGATTTCATTAAATCTGCAGATTGTGCTTTTACCTTTTCTTTTTCTAACTCGTTAGATTGCAGATTTATATCCTCTAATAGGTTTAATAAAGCTTCTTTACTATCATTGAGTTCTTCGGTTCTCGAATTCACTAATTCCTCTAGATTATTTTTAAAAATTAACAACTCTTTTTCGTTTGCAATTCTTTCTGTAATATCTGTAGCGATTCCAATATATCCATGCATATTATTATCTGCATCTAAAAGCTTTGTTGCCTTTACTGCAACACTAGTGTTTTTTTTATTTTTATCCTGAAACCTATACTCCGATTTAAATTCTTTGCCCTGACTTACTGCCTCTTCCCATTTTTTCAATACTCTTTCTTTATCATCAGGATGCAAGCCGTTGTGCCACCCAAACCTCATGGCATCTAAAAAATTCATTCCTGTATATTTTAGCCATTCGTCATTTACATAGGTACACTCTCCTTTTTCATTGGTATTAAAAATAGCAACTGGCGCATTAGAAGCGAGGCTACGGTACAATAGTTCTCTGTTTTTAAGAACCTCTTCTGTTTTTATTCTACTTGTAACATCTTGTATGGTACCAAAAGATTTTTTAGCAATCTGATTTTTATCATAAAATGTTTCGCACTGTTCATTTACATATTTAATACGATCATTATCCAACTTTAACCTGTAAATTATTTGATAAGAACTTTTGTTTTTTACGGAATCTGCATAGATTTCCATTACCATTTCCATATCTTCTGGATGAATAGCATCTAAAAACGCCTCATAAGTAACCTCAAAATCCTCAGGATTCTTTTCAAATATCCTATACATCTCATTGGACCATGACAATTTATTCTGTTCCTTATCCAACTCCCAACTCCCAAGTTTAGCAATCTGTTGTGCCTTTTTTAAATTGGCTTCACTTTTTTTAATTTTTTTTGATGTTGTTTTATGAATGGACTTTAATTGCTCTTCTTGCACTAAAAGTTTAGAGGCAATCAATCCCTTTAATCGCGTAGATCGACCGCCAAAATACCAAACACTCCAACTACTAAAAAACGCTATTAAAACGCCAAGTATGGAAGACCATATGGCCGTATTAAATTTTTGCTGTAATGGCACCACATAGAGTTTCCACTCCCCAACAGACATTTCTACGGGTACTGCAAATTCTTTATAAGGGGATATATCGTTTTCTAAAAAAAACTCTTCTTTTCCCGTTTCCAAATTGACCCTAGACAATTGATAAATAAAACGATTTTCATTAGAGCTATCTATAATCAAATCATTAAAAAAAGTAGAGAGCTTTGTAACCACGGCCGAAAACCCAGAAAACTCACCATCTATAAAAATTGGCTGCCTACTTACCATACCAACACCTCCTTGTTCTAGATGAACTGGACCTGCAATAAAAAAATCTTTTCTTTTAATAGTAGTGAGTGACCCACTACGACCTTCAGGGCTTGTTAGAATATTAAAACCAATAACTTCATTGCTTTTTAAAGGATAAACATTGGTAATATACCCTTCACGATCCACTAGTTCTACAACATCAAAATATTTGCTTCTATTTAATAATTCGGCTGCAATTTTATCAAAATCTGGTGGTATTCCATTTCTTTCTACTATATATTCTAGTGATTTTGTAGCCGAATAGCTATACATAACTAGCGATTGCAGTTTTTCTTTAATTAAACTTACTTGGTTATTTATTTCTCTTTTCTGCTCATTACTATTTATCACATACTCTTGATAAGCAATATATTGAGTAGCAAAAAGCAACACTATAAAAAACAAAAAAGCTAATACTAAAGGTTTTTTAAAAAAAAGAGAAGAAGTACTTTTATTCATAAGTAAACAAAGTTAAATAGATTATTAATCTTAATAGTTAATTTAATTATCCTTTTTTAACTGCAATTTTTTAATAACATCCTTTAACTCTTTCATTTTTAATTCCCTACCAACAAATAATTTATTCATGCGTTCTAATTGATTATTTTTCAAATACACTTCTTCGGTTCTAACTTCAATTAGCTCTTCCAGGTTATTTCTGTATTTTTCTAATTCTGCTTCGACATTTTTCTTTTCTGTTATATCCATAATAGTTAACAAAACATGACCTTCATTATTTAACTGAAGGGCTTGTAAAGAGATTAATATATAAAGTTCTCTTCCCGCTTCCATTAGGTATTTTAATTCCATATTGGATACATAACCTTTTTCACTAAAATGACTCCATAGCTTTTTTTCATTTTCTAAGTTCTCTGGACTATCTAGGTTGAACAACACTATTTCTTCTGCCGTTTTCCCCAACATGTTTTCTCTTTCAAATCCAACAATATTCGCCAACGCTTCGTTTACTTCAACAATCGTTTTTTCTTTATTAAGTATGGCTTTTCCTATAACATTGGATTCAAAAGCTTTGGCAAATTTTTCTTCGTTTTCTTTTATATTTTCTTCGGATTCTACACGCTCTGTAACGTCCTGCACCAAAGATAAAACGGTTTCTACTTGCCCGTCTGGAGTTTGCAAAACGGAGTTATTCCATTGGCAATAAATGACTTTTCCTGTTTTGGTGTTATTTCGATTAACAATCTTATTGTTTTTCACTTCACCATTCATTAATTCAGTAGAAATAATCGCTGTCGCTGCAAAATCTTCTTCGTAAACGAGATTTAAATCGCTAAAATGTTTTCCTACAACTTCCTGTTCTTTCCAACCAAATATATTTTCGGCTTGTACCGACCAGTTGCGAATCATTAAATTTTCATCCCATTCAATGATGGCTAATGGCGAATTACTTAAGTGTGTAGTAAGTCGTTGATGTGCCATCCGGATTTCTTCGTCTGCCCTTTTACTTTCCGTAACGTCTTGTATCAAAGATAAAACAGTTTCTACTTGTCCGTCTGGAGATTGCAAAACCGAATTATACCATTGGCAGTAGATGACTTTCCCTGTTTTTGTGTTATTACGATTAATAATTTTGTTGCGTTTTACCTTACCACTCCGTAACTCACTAGCAATGGCATCTGTAGAAGGAATATCTTCTTCGTAAACCAAATTTAAATCAATCAATTGTTTTCCCATGGCTTCCGATTCTTTCCAACCAAATATCTTCTCAGCTTGGTTAGACCATTTAGAAACGAAAAAATCCTTATCCCATTCCACGACGGCTAGTGGAGAGTTATTTAAATGCGTAGTAAGGCGTTGATGCGCCATCCTAATTTCTTCGTCAATTTTCTTACGTTCTGTTACATCTCTAATAATTCCTATTAAAAACAGATTACCAGCAACATCAATAAATCTTGTTTTTTTTGTTGAAATTGTTCTTGATTCATTTCCTTCTAATGTTAAAGTTTCTTCATTAACATTCTCCATCCCTGTTCCTAGAACTTGTTTATCTATTTGTAAAAAACTTTCTCTTTCTTCGGCAGAAACACTTTCTGCTAAAGTTTTACCAATTACAGCATCTCTTTCTACATTAAAAATAGAACAAAATGCGTCATTGATTAATATTAATCTACTTTGTTCATCCTTTACAAAAACAGGATCACCAATGTTGTTTAGAATACTATCTAGGTATTTTTTACTTTTAATAATTTGTTCTTCTGCTTCTTTACGTTTCGTAACATCTACAAGCGTCCCTATATAACCATATAATTCATTATTATGATCATATAAGCTAGTGCTTTGAGCGGAAACCCATTTTGTTTCCGCTTTTTTATTTAGCAATCTAAAGTCTGAAATTAATTCACCACCACTAGAAATTGCTTGTTGCCACTCACCCAAAACCCGATCTCTATCCTCTGGATGAATGGCATTGGACCAACCAAAGCCTAAAGATTCTTCAAAAGTTAGTTCTGAATATTTCATCCATTCCTCATTAACAAAATTACAAATCCCATCTTTATCTGTTTGAAAAATCCCTACAGGTGCATTAGATGTTAATCGTTTAAATAACTGCTCACTGTTTATTAATTTTTGTTCTGCCTTTTTCTTTTCTGTAACATCAATAGCCATACCTATATAGCCATGCAAATTATTTTGAGCGTCATAGGTTCCCACCGTTTTAACAGATACCCATATCACTTTATTATCTTTATGCAGAAATCTAAAATCCGTTTCAAGCTCACTTTCTCCAGATAGAACATACTTTCCCCATTCTTTAAGTATTCTTGCTTCATCATCAGGATGAATAGCTTTAGCCCAACCAGGTCCCATAGCATCTTCATAAGATATTCCTGCATATTCCAACCATCTTTCGTTTACATAATTACAAGAGCCTTCTATATCTGTTTGATAGATTCCAGCTGGAGCTTTAGACGTTAATCCTCTAAACAGCTGCTCGCTATTTATTAACTTTTCTTCAACTTCTTTGCGCTTAGTAATATCTGCAGCAACTATACCTAGTGCTATTGGTTTATTTGTTACACTATCTTCAATTAAAAAACCAGACATTTGAATAGGTATTAACGCTCCTGTTTTAAAGTTTTTAAATTGTACTTCACCGTTCCACTTTTCATTTTTAAAAATATTCGGCATATGTTCATTTACTATAATCTTCTGGTAATGTTCGGGGAAAAAACCAGAAATAGATGCTGGCATATTTTCATCCTTTTCTAACCCTACTAATTTTTTACCTTGAGAATTCAAATAAACGGGCTTCCCTTCTAAGGTTGCTAACCCTATAAAATCATCACTTGTTTCTATCAGAGACAACAACATTTGATTGTTAGCTTCCGCACTCTTCTTCTCTGTAATATCTGTATAATAAATTGTCAACCCTTCTGGCGATGG
>JAGPUY010000437.1 GCA_018067265.1 Oceanihabitans sp.
TCTTTAAAATGATAGAAATTCTTGTTTTGGTATTTAAAGGTATCTGGTTTTAAAACCAGGTATAAAGTAAAAGCCGCAATCGTGCTTTCAATTTTTTCAATTCTATTGGTGTACGATTTTCTAAACTTATTTTCACCTACCATTTTTACGGTAAGTTTCGGTTCTATATTCGAGATAAATAAATCGCCTTTAATTTCAATTCCTTTGGTGGTGATTGCCGAAGTAATTAAACCATCTTCAAAGCCAAATTTAGAAACTTCATGGTGTTTATATACTTCTCCACCTTCCGCTTTTAAACGTTTAATAAGCACTTTGGTAATCTGACTTCCGCCATTCACACAACGATACGAACTCTGTATGTAGGAGTTTGTAGATAAAGCATGCACGAAAAACGGTGTTTTATTTTGGTCTCCAGCATATAAATAATTAGAGCCAGCTAAAACCGCTTGAAGTTTTTTATTGGTTGTAAAGGAATTAATATATTCTTTTGCTGGCAGCTGAAAAATCTCTGCGTCATCATAGTATGGTTTTCCTTTTTCAAGAGAATATAAAGGGAATTTCTTACAAGTTGCTTGTAGCTTATCGCAGTACATTCGGATGCCTTCTTCCTCTTCCGGAAAATCTACTAATAAGTTTTTTATGAAATTATCATAGCCTTGCGCATGTTTGTATTCCTTTTCATCGCCATCAAAAGAGATAATATCAAAACCATCTTCATCCATTTTATGAAGCTGGATGCCATCTAAAATATCAATATATTTAAAGTATTGGTGTAGGTTTTGTCCTTCGCTCAATCCGCCAATATAATGTACGCCAGTATCAAATATGGTTTTGTTACGTACAAAGGTTTGTAGGTTTCCTCCATATTGATTGTTCTTTTCTAAAACACAAACACTCTTTCCTTCTTTAGCAAGAATGATTGCAGAAACCATTCCTGCAAGACCACTTCCAACTATTACAACATCATAATGTTCTTTGTACTTCAATATTTTAGTTTTTTAAGATACTAAGTGTATCGTTTTCTATTTCTACTTTAAAACCTAAGGATTTTAAAGGTTCCAGATATAAATTTCGGGATTCTTTTAATAATACAAAAAGATTTGCAGTATTTACTATGTTTTTTATTTCATTTTCGGAGATGCCTTCTAAGTTAAGGATGGCAACATTAGCCTTGTTTTGTGCTGTTTCTTCTACCGAATTACAAACCGAAATTTTATAATGTGTATTTGGTATATAGCTGTTTTTGGCGATTGCTCTTTCGTTTTCATTCTGGATAAAAGTGAAAATTTTCCTATCCGGATGGTCTAAAGCTAATAAGAAATCTAATTGGCCAGCATCCTTAGAAAAGTGGATAATACTAGCTTTTTCGTCAATAAAATCTAAAAGCGATCTGTAATTTTTTGCGTTGGTTTTTAAGTCGGCTTTTACTTTATGGTAAAGCGCATCGCCTTTGTATCTAAAGTCTTCTAAAACGATACGATGAAAGTAAGTTTCGTCTTCTAGTTCCTCACGAAGCAGATTAAATTCCTTCTTAAAGTGTGCACTTATACCCTTCGTTTTTTCTCTAGAAGTTGCACCAAAACGTACATCTTCGGCAGGAATTCTATCTAATATTTTTATAGTAAGTTTTTCTCTTTTGATAATGAAACTTCCTTTTGGTAGAACTTCTGAATTCCCATGAATAAGGATAGGAATAATATCTAGGTTTAATTCTTCTGCTAAGAAAAAAGCACCTTTATGAAAGCGTTTTATCTTGTTGGTATACGATCGTGTTCCTTCAGGAAAAGCCATTAAAGAATAGCCTTGGTCTAGTTTGGTTTGTAAATGGGAAACACCATTATCAATACCATTAGAAACCGGATAAAAACCAGCCATTTTTACAGCTCTACCAAAAACAGGGGAGTTGTATACCCAATCATTTACCAAGAAAATGATTTTAGGATACTGCATACCAATTGCCAGAATATCTAGAAAAGAAGTATGGTTTGCAATGATTATACTTTGCTTTTTAAAGGTTTCCTTATGAAGATTTATAGTGCGAATTTTAACAAACGGATTGGTATAAAAAACAGATCGCATAAACTTAGAAAGTATTTTATGAAACCACGACATTTTTATTTTTTTAGATAGCGGAATAAGCGGAAATAAAAGTGCGCTTATTAAGCCTAAAACAAATCCGCCAATACCATAATAGCCAAAAGAAAAAATGGCATGTAACAACAAATGCAAGGTTATTGGTCTTTTGGTTTTGCTACCAATAAATAATGTAAAAAGTAAAGGCTGAATGCTAAAAGAGATTAGCAAAGCAGATAAAATACCAATAATAGAAACCAAGGAGATAGAATGTAGTGCAGGATGCTTGGCAAAAATTAAAACACCGACTCCTAAAATAGTGGTAATCACCGATAGGATAATAGAAGTTTTATGTGTTGGTAAAGCAGCTTCTCCAGTTTTATATTCGTGCAATAAACCGTTGGTGATGAAGATACAATAGTCGATTCCTAAGCCAAAAATAAAGGTAGAAATAATGATGTTGAAAATATTAAATTGAATGCCAAATAATCCCATCACACCAAGCGTTGCCAACCAAGTAAGCGCAATTGGTATTGCAGTCACTAAGGTTAAAGAAATGCTTCGATAAAAGAGTAACAACAATAATAAAACTACAATAGAAGAATATAAAACCAAGCGATTAAAGTCGGTTTTAAGATTCCCCAAAAAGGTTTCATTCATGTGTTTTCTATCTACAACGACCGTTTTTTCCTGACTTTCAAAAGTATGTACTAGGTTCTGCGTGTTTTCATCTTGCACTTTTACTAAAGTGGTAACTGTAGAGAAATCGTCTTTGGTTGTAATATAATCTTCGGTAGAAATGGTTTTTAAAGCTTTAAAATCGGCAACAGAAAGCGTTTTAAAGTCGTTTTCTAAAAGCGCATAAAAGTTTTTAAAAGTGGTAGGTTTAAAACCTAAGGTGTTTCCGCTTTCGATAAGATTTTGGGTCGTGTTTTGGATGTTATCTGAAGTCCAAAAAAGCTTCCAATTATTAATTTTTTGATGCTGAATTTCTTCCGATTGAATTAAAGAACCAATAGAGCTAAACTGAATTATTTTATCTTCCTTTTGAAGCTTTTTAAGCATGGGATAAATAACATCGTTTGCTTGTAGCGCTTCGTTTTCTGTGTTTCCGTAAGTTGCCAAATACACCGATTTGGAAGAGATATTAGTCAGCGCATCCAATCTTTGTTGTGCATCTATTAACGCTTGAGGCTCAAAATTAAGTGTATTTAAATCTTTATTAAAAGTCACTTTATTATAGGTAAAAGCACTAATGCTTATCAGAATAGCCAAAGCAATTAAAACCCATTTGTTTTTATGCAAAGGGTACGATGCAACACGATCTATAATGTTCTTTTTGTCCGTCGTTTCTGCTTTTGTGCGATACACTTGCGGAATAAAAAGAAGTGCAAAAACCGAAGCTCCTAAAACACTTATTGCAGCAAAAATCCCTAAATCTTGCAATGCTTGCGATTCTATAAAAAGCAGACACAAAAAGGCTAGAGCAGTAGTTAAACTACTCATTAAGATAGGTTTGGTGATTTCGGTATATAGCTGTTTTACGTTGTTATTACTGCGTATGTGTGTAAGAATATGCAAGGCGTAATCTAAAGTCACCCCAAGAAGTACCGAACCAATTCCTAAGGAAATAGCAGAGATTTTACCACGAATTAAATACAGTAAACTAACCGCTAGAAGCGCCCCTAAAACAGTTGGTGTAAATAGTATTATTGGTACACTTAGTTTTTTGTAAAACAGCATTAGAATCAGTAATAAAACGGTAATAGCGATACCAACGGTAAGTTGAATATCTCTTTTTATTTGCTTGGCATTCGCGACAGCAATAAGTACTCCTCCAAAATATTCGGCAGTTACTTTGTCTTGAAAACTAGTGTTAAGCTGTTCTTGTAAAGCATATAAATGATCTGCAAAAGTGGCGTTTTCTGAAGTTTCGCTAGACGCAAAATTTGGATTAATAAAAAGCAGTACATTGTTTTTGTCTTTGCTAATTATAAATCCGTTGTGTAAGGTAAAGTCATTACCAAAACTGAGTTCTTGTAATTTCTTTAAAGCGATAAAAGATAAACCTAAAGGATCTTTTAAAATAGTTTCTTTTGCTACAAAACCAGAAGGTGAAATCAAGGTTTTATAATTGGCATTTGTAGTATTTTGAATACTGTCTTTATGTAGCTTTTGCTGAATCGCTTGGTAATCGTTTTTATCTAAAAATAAAGGCAAGTTGTTGTAGACAAAGTCTAAAGTATTCAGGATCTCTTCATCTGCAACTTGACCTTGAATATCTTTTATATATGCTTCGGAAGTAATAGAAATACTATCTATAAATGTGGTTGCATATTGGGTTAAATCGTCTGCGCTTCCATTTTCTTTACGCTGAATATTTACAATTATCTTATCGGCAAAATTAACCTGTTTTAATACTTTTTGTGCTTCGGAAGACTTTTCGCTTTGCGGAATAAGTTTCGTTATATCTTCTTCAAATTCAATATTAGAAGCTAGAAAAAACAAACCAATAATTAACGACAACAAAATACCAATACTCAAAGGTTTTTGCGAAGCTATGCGCTTATATATGTTGTAAAATAGCTTATCCATTTTGTAGTGTTGTGTTCTTTTTTTTGAAAAAGGTAAAGAATATAAAACTTATTACACCAAATACAATAGCAGAAATTGTGGCTAGCGTAAAACTACCTACGAGATATGTTTTTAGATGCGCTGTAATATCGAAACCATTTTTAAACATATCTAAAGTATAGTTAAAATCTAAACCTAAAATACGTTGTCCAATTATCGAACTTCCATACAATATAAACGGAATAAAAGGAGGTAAGCTCACGTTAGAAAAACCAAAAGCAATCGCTTTATTTAGCTTCAATAGTATGGCTAGAGAAATGACAAGTAATGTTTGAAATCCCCAAAAAGGAGATATCCCAATAAATACACCAAGTGCAACAGATAATGCTTTTTTGCTTGGTGCATCTTGATGCCCTAAAAAGTCTTCGACAAAGAATCGTTTAATTCCTTTTTTTTTTAATTTCCTAAATAAGTTTCTAGGCTTTATATAAAACGCTAAGATTAAAATTAAGCAAGTATTTAAAATACTTATTCTTGTGAAATCCTTAAAAGGCCTAAAGTGTGAAACACGTTCGGTTTCATCATACAATACTTTTATAGGAATGTTTTTTACGGCAACATCATTCCATGCTGCTTTTACGATCACTTCTATTTCAAACTCGAATTTCTTGGTATAGAACTTCAGTTTTTCTAGTGCTTTTAAAGGATACATTCGAAACCCAGATTGCGTATCTGTAAGTTTAATTCCGGTTTCAAACCAAAACCAAAAGTTAGAAAATTTATTACCAAAGCTACTTTTGCCAGGAACGGTTTCATGGTCCATGTTTCTTGCGCCAATAAGTAACAGATTTTTGTTTTCCGATTGCTCTAAAGCTGCTACAAATAACTGTATATCTTCTGGGAAATGTTGTCCATCCGAATCTATTGTTATGGCATAATCGTAACCTAAAGCGGTTGCTTTTATAAAACCTTGACGTAACGCATTTCCTTTTCCTTGGTTTTTAGGGACCA
>JAGPUY010000277.1 GCA_018067265.1 Oceanihabitans sp.
AAAATAGGAAAAGGGCAATGGAAGCCTATTGTAGATTATGATCAGGTGGAAGCCAAAGATGGTTATGATGTGTATACAACTATAGATGTAAATGTTCAAGATATAGCACATCATGCGCTTTTAAAACAATTAGAATATTACGAAGCAGAACATGGATGTGTAGTTGTAATGGAAGTGAAAACGGGAGAAATTAGAGCGATTTCTAATCTCGGTAGAACAAGTAAAGGTAATTATTACGAAAAACTAAACTATGCAGTTGGTGAGTCGCATGAGCCTGGATCCACATTTAAAGTTATGGCTTTAATGGCTGCTTTAGAAGATAAAGTGATAGATACATCTACGATTGTAGATACTGGAAATGGGAAAAAACGATTTTACGGAAGAACGATTAGCGATTCGCATCGTGGTGGTTTTGGTAAAATTTCGGCAGCAAGAACTTTAGAGGTTTCTTCAAATATCGGTATGGCTACTATTGTGGATGATAACTATTCTGAAAACCCGGAGAAATTCCTTAAAAGATTAAGAAAATGGAAATTAGATCAGCCACTTGGAGTTTCTATTATTGGCGAAGGTAATCCTGTAATACCAAAACCAGGAGATGCTATTTGGAGTAGAAATGCATTGCCGTCTATGGCTTATGGGTATAATATGCAATTAACGCCATTGCAGACTTTAGCTTTTTATAATGCTATTGCAAATAATGGGGAATTGATAAAACCTAGGTTTTTAAAAGTGGTAAAAGAATTTGATAGAGAGATTGAAGTCTTTGAAAAAGAAGTGATCGTGGGTGAGATTTGTTCTGCGGAAACACTTTCTCAAATGAAAGATATTCTTAAAAATATCGTGGTTAGAGGAACAGGGAAAAAATTGTATTCTGAAACTTTTTCGATGGCCGGAAAAACAGGAACAGCAAGAACAGATTATGCAGATAATGAAGAGTGGAAAAGAAACCCAAAATACATTTCTTCTTTCGCAGGATATTTTCCAGCAGAAAACCCTAAATATTCTTGCATCGTAGTTATTCATAAACCAAGTACCAAAGTTGGTTATTATGGAGCAGATGTAACAGGTCCTGTATTTAAGCGTATTGCACAAAAAATATTTACAGATACGCCAATTGTGGATGAGGTAGAATCTTTAGAGGTACAAAATGCTTCGGTAGATGAGGAATACGAAGGGTATTACAATACCGCACAAACCTATAAAACAATTATGCCAAGTGTTATTGGTTTGCCTGCAATGGATGCTATTTCCTTATTAGAAAATATGGATGTAGATGTGCAAGTAAGAATATCAGGTTCTGGTATTGTTAAAAAACAATCGGTAGATAAAAATACCAAACTCAAGAACAAACAAACTATAGTTTTAGAAGCGTCGTGATAGATTTTAAAGACATATTATATAAGGTAAATATCAATGCTGTTGTTGGTAGCACAAACGTGTATATACGAAACATAGATTTCGATTCCCGTAAAATTGCTATTAATGATGTATTTGTTGCTATTAAAGGTTCTCAGGTAGATGGTCATGATTATATAGATATTGCGATAAAGCAAGGAGCAATGGTGGTTGTTTGTGAGCAAATGCCACATAACCTGAATGCTAAAGTGACTTATGTGCAAGTAGAAGATGCAACCAGTGCATTGGCAATTATGGCCAATAATTATTATGGTTCTCCTTCTAAAAATCTAAAACTTGTTGGGGTTACAGGAACGAATGGAAAAACAACTATAGCAACCCTTTTATATCAGCTGTTTAAAAATGCTGGATATAAGGTTGGTTTACTTTCTACCGTGAAAGTAATGGTAGATAATAAAGAATACAAGGCAACGCATACCACGCCAGATTCTTTAACTATTAATCGTTACTTAAAAGAAATGAATGACGAAGGTGTGGAGTTTTGCTTTATGGAAGTGAGCTCACATGGGATTCATCAAAACAGAACAGAGGCACTTTATTTTGAAGGCGGAATTTTTACAAACCTATCCCATGATCATTTAGATTATCATGACACATTTGCAGAATATCGCGATGTGAAAAAATCCTTTTTTGATAATCTTCCATCCGAAGCATTTGCACTTGTAAATGTAGATGATAAGAATGGGATGGTGATGTTGCAAAATACAGTAGCTAGAAAACATACCTACGCTTTAAAGAGTTATGCAGATTATAGAGCGCAAATTTTAGAAAATCAGTTTAGTGGTTTGTTGCTTAAGGTGGAAGATGCCGAAGTTTGGACAAAACTTATCGGGAAGTTTAATGCCTACAACGTATTAGCAATTTATGCTACTGCGGAATTATTAGGTCTTGAAAAAGTGGAAATTCTTCGTTTAATAAGCGAATTAGAAAGTGTGAGTGGAAGATTTCAATATTTAATTTCAGAAGAAAAAATCACTGCAATTATAGATTATGCACATACGCCAGATGCTTTGCAAAATGTATTAGAAACCATAAATAGTATTCGTACAAAAAATGAAGAGCTTATCACAGTCGTTGGTTGTGGCGGAGATAGAGATAAAACCAAAAGACCAAAAATGGGAAATATTGCTTCCGCTTTAAGTACTAAAGTGATTTTTACAAGTGATAATCCTAGAGGTGAAGTTCCAGAAACTATTATAGAAGAGATAGAAGCAGGAGTAGATCCAGTAAACTTTAAAAAAACCATGTCTATTGTAGATAGAAAACAAGCTATAAAAACAGCGTGTCAGCTAGCAAATGCAAATGATATCATACTAATAGCAGGAAAAGGACATGAAACGTATCAAGAAGTTAATGGTAAGCGTCATGATTTTGATGATTTTAAAACAGTGCAAGCGTTTTTAAAACAATTACAGAAGTAGTTAAAAAGTTGGGAGTGCCTAGAGTACTTAAAGTTAAAGAAATAATAATAAGAAAATGTCACCTTGAGCATTGGTTGAGTTGAAAATCTATTATCAATGAAAGCACATTGCAAGCAAAGCGAAAGGTCTTAAAAATGAAATAAAGAATGCTGTATTACCTATTTGAATATTTAGAAAAACACTACCAGTTTCCAGGAGCTTCACTTTTTGGGTTTATAACCTTTAGAGCAGCTGTGGCTATACTAATATCGCTATTGTTTTCTACCATATTTGGTAAACGTATTATTCGTTTTTTACAAAAACAACAAGTAGGAGAAACTATTAGAGATTTAGGTTTAGAAGGACAAGCAGAAAAAGCCGGAACGCCAACTATGGGAGGGATTATTATAATTCTTGCTACGTTAATTCCAGTGTTACTACTTGCAAAGCTAGAAAACACATATATCATTTTATTAATTGTTACCACATTATGGATGGGAACCATTGGTTTTATAGATGATTATATTAAGAAGTTTAAAAACGATAAAGAAGGTTTAAAAGGAAGGTTTAAAATATTAGGTCAAGTTGGTTTAGGTATTATTGTAGGTGCTACTTTGTACTTTAATCCGAATGTCACTATTAAAGAGAAACTTCCTGTAGCGCAACAACAAGAGATTTTAGCGGAAAACCCAAATGCTTTGCCAGGAAAGTTTTTTGCAGCAGAAGAGCAATCCACCAAGACAACAATCCCTTTTGTAAAAGGAAATGAGTTTGATTATGCCGATTTAATTACCTGGATCAATCCAGAATGGGCAAAATATGCTTGGATTATTTTTATCCTAGCTTCCATTTTTATTATCACAGCAGTTTCCAATGGTGCAAATCTTACCGATGGAATTGACGGACTCGCCGCAGGAACTTCGGCCATAATCGTATTGACGCTTGGAATATTTGCCTTTGTGTCTGGACATATCGTTTTTTCCGATTACTTGAATATTATGTACATACCAAGAATAGAAGAAATAACTATTTATATCGCTGCATTTGTTGGAGCGCTAATTGGGTTTTTATGGTACAATGCATATCCTGCACAAGTATTTATGGGAGATACTGGTAGTTTAACTATTGGAGGAATCATTGCTGTAATTGCCATTGCCGTACGAAAAGAGTGGTTAATTCCTGTTTTATGTGGAATATTTTTAGCAGAAAACCTATCTGTAGTGATGCAAGTAGGTTGGTTTAAGTACACCAAGAAAAAATATGGTGAAGGACGACGCATTTTTAAAATGTCGCCTTTGCATCATCATTATCAAAAATCAGGATATCACGAAAGTAAAATTGTTACTAGATTCTGGATTATCGGAATCCTATTGGCAATCGTTTCCATTGTAACCTTGAAAATTAGATAATGCTTGTCATTCCGCGTTGGATGCGGAATCCATATTAACAAAAGCAGATTCTTCGTCGTAGCGCAGAATCACAAATAATGAAAAAAAAGAGATTAATCATATTAGGAGCAGGAGAAAGTGGTGTGGGAACAGCGCTTTTAGGAAAGGCAAAAGGCTATCAGGTTTTTGTTTCCGATAACGGATTAATTAAAGATAAATATAAAGAAGTTCTTATACATAATGAAGTGGAATGGGAAGAGCAGAAGCATACAGAATCAAAAATTCTGAATGCAGATGTGGTAATGAAAAGCCCAGGAATTCCTGAAAAGGTTGCTATAGTACAGCAGTTAATTCAGAAGGATATTCCTGTTATTTCAGAAATTGAATTTGCAGCCAAATATACCAATGCAGTATTAGTGGGTATTACAGGAAGCAATGGTAAAACGACAACTGCTACGCTAACAGATCATATTTTAAAACAAGAGTTAAACGTTGGTTTGGCTGGTAATATTGGGGACAGTTTTGCAAAACAAGTTTTAGAAAAAGATTATAAAAACTATGTCTTAGAGATTAGTAGTTTTCAGTTAGATGGTATGGTCGATTTTAAACCGCAAATAGCTGTAATAACTAATATTACTCCAGATCATTTGGATCGATATAATTATCAATTTGAAAACTATATCGCTTCCAAATTTAGTATTGCGAAAAATCAGACAAAAGAAGATTATTTGATTTATGACGCAGACGATGAGGTAATTACAGATTGGTTAAAAACACATCCAGTACAATCCACATTATTGCCGTTTTCTCTAGTAAAGAAAATTGAAAATGGCGCGTATTTAGAAAAAGAAAACATAATAATAACAATAGATAACAACCAAATAATTATGCCAACAAGCAAAATAGCATTAGAAGGTAAACACAATGTTAAAAACGCAATGGCTGCCTCGACAGTAGCGCATTTATTAAAAATAAGAAAGCAAACGATTCGTGAAAGTCTAGAGAATTTTCAAGGTGTAGAACATCGTTTAGAGCATGTGTTGAAAATTAACAAGGTGCAATATATAAACGATTCTAAAGCTACGAATGTAAATGCAACGTACTACGCTTTAGAAAGTATGGATGCACCTACCGTTTGGATTGTTGGAGGCGTAGATAAAGGAAATAATTACAATGAATTATTCTCTTTTGTAAACGAAAAAGTAAAAGCAATTATTTGTTTAGGTGTAGATAACGAAAAATTGATGAGCACTTTTGGAAGTATGGTGGATATTATTGTGGAAACGCAATTTATGAGTGAAGCTATAAAAATAGCTTATAAGGTTGCCGAATCTGGTGATAATGTATTGTTGTCTCCAGCTTGTGCGAGTTTTGATTTGTTTGAAAACTATGAAGATAGAGGAAGACAATTTAAAGACGCAGTAAGAAATTTGTAATATCTTCCTGCAAAGGCAGGAAGATATAAAAGGAAAAAATCAAACGAATTAAAATTCGTTGATATGAATAAGAGTAACTAATTAAAAAAAGATTCCTGCCTACGCAGGAATAAGAAATGC
>JAGPUY010000438.1 GCA_018067265.1 Oceanihabitans sp.
GTATTTCCACCTTTTAAAACTTCCATCGTTTCTGTAGCAAACAACTGCGAGTATCCTGCTTGAAAATGAACATCTTTAGTCCATTTATAACCTAAAACCAAATCGAGTTCTGTGCCTAAAGCGTTGTTCATTTCTTTTCCAGAAGTATCCACAACCGTTGCAGCCGAAGAAAAAACATGAGGGATTAATTTTGCTGAAAATTTATTTTTCTGATACGCTATCGTAGCATTAACATCTAATAAACCAACAGAATTAATATGGTTTCCGACATAAAAATAATCCATCAAACCATTAAATTTATGATTGGTACCAAACCAAGGATTAAAAGATTTTATTTTGTTTTCGGTACTATTACTATCTGTTCCTGATAGATATTCTGCACCTAAACCTGTTTTAAAGGAATCATTAATTTTATAAACCACATTTCCTGAAACGTTAAAAGCACTCAAACTAGTATTTGCAATTTTTCCGGTTTGAAAATATACAGATGCATCCGCATGTAGCTTGTTTTTTTGGTAGTTAAGATGAGAACCTATAGTTTGGTTATAAGCTACTTTTTGTTCGCCATCTGCATCATACGCTAAACCGTTATTCAATACTAAAAAACTTAAACGAATAGCTTCCAATTTCGTGTGATACCAAGCATATTGAAACGCTTTGTAATTATCTACTGTATAGTCTGTATCAAACAACGTTTCCGCATCTTCATTAAAAGCGATTCCAATATCTAATTGATTATTTGCATTTGGTGAATAGGTCGCAATAAATGCATCATGACTTCTTGCTTGTTGTGCCCAACCAACGTTTCCAAAGATTCTATGGTCATCATAAACAATTTCTTGTCGTCCAAATTTTAAAGACAATTTAGGATCTAAATATAATTTTGCCCAAGCTTCGTGTATTGCTGTTCCGTTAGTATCTGAAGCAGATAATGTTGCAACATCTCCCCAAACTCTAACATTTTGTACTGCCAAATACATCTGTAATTTTTCACTTTTATATGCAAAATTTAACCGCGTACGTTGCGATATAAATGTTGCTGCCTCTGCGTCATCTGCTATTAAGGTTTTGTAGCCATGTCTATATTCAAAACGTGGTCTTAATTCTGTTGAAATCTCAAATTCTTGCGCGTAAGAAGTCATTACAACTCCTAAACATAGGATTGTTAATATACTTTTCATTTTTAGTTTTGTTTTATACCTACAAGGTTCTTAAAACCTTGCAGGATATTTTATTGTGTAAGTTCTAGAATGGTATCTACGGTATCTTTATTATTTACACCTAAACCTTCTTGTTGGTGTATTAATTCGCCTTTGGTATTAAAGACGCTTATAATATTAGAATGTGAAAAATCTAACGGTGAAATCTGCTTGTATTTCATAGCAAGTACATTGGCAAATTCACGAACACCACTTTCGGTTCCTTGTAAAAAAGTCCATTGCTCATCATCCATAAGATTTTCAATAGCAAAAGCTTTTAAACGTTCTGGTGTATCGGTTTCTGGATCGATGCTTATTAGTACAAAATTTAAATCTTTTAGATTTTCTTTTGGAATTTCTGCTTCTATATTTCGCATATCTGCTACTAAACGAGGACATGCAGCTTTACATGTTGTATAGATCATGACCATTACCAAAGTTTTTCCTTTTAGATCTTTTAGCTGAATTTCATTCCCTTCTTCGGTATGCCATTTGGAAGTTAAATTGAAAATAGATGCTTCCGAAATTTCATTCGTTTCCAATACTTTTGAAGCATTTTCTACGGGTTTCAAATCCATATTACAAACCGGACAACTACCAGCTACCCTATACATTTTATCGCCTTCGCATTGCATAGGACATTGATAAACGGCTGATTCTTCTGAAGCATTTTTAGATGTTTTAGAATTGCAAGCAGTAAAAACAATAGTAATTACTAAGACTGAAAAAATTATTTTTAAGTGTTTCATTTTTTATTCATTTTTTAATACCAAATAAACTTCAAAATGATGAGTTAAATTCGTTTCTATTTCCTTTACATATCCATATAAAATAGAACCTTAACTAATGCTATGCTTATATTTTCTATCTCATCTAAAGAAAATACTATTCAAATTTACCATCAATAATTTTAAAATTCATTTGGTATATCTTTAACACATCTAAATCCTAAATTCTTCATAGAATATTTGGCTTTTAAACTTCCGCGAATAGCATAGCGCATAAAAGCAGCATAGTTCATTAAATCTGTAGCATTAACTGCAGCACTTCCGCAGAACAAATTATTGTCTTTATCCACATCTTTTCTCGATTCTCCAGTTATTAAAACCGAATTAAAATCGAGCGTCCATTCCCAAACCAAACCATGTAAATCATAAACTCCCCAAAAATTTTCAGGATAGAGTCCAATCGTATTTTCATTGGTTCTTGGTGTTTCATACCAAGCAAGAATTTCGGCGTTATATCCTGGTTTACTTCTTGCATCTTTTGTGGTTTTGTCTGCCATTGCCACATATTCCCATTCATCTACCGTTGGTAAGCGTTTCCCTTGGCATTCGCAATAGTCTTTGGCTGCAAACCAAGACACATAAGTAACTGGACTGTTTGGTTTTTCTGAATCTTTAAGTTCCGTATCGGATTTCCAATTCACTAAATACCCTTTATCTGCAAATAAACTAATGACTTTCGATTTTTGCCATTTCGGATATTTTTTTATAAAATCTACATATTCGGAATTCGTGACAGGATACACATCCATTTCAAAATCTTTAACTGCAACTACTGTAGAATCTCTTCCGTATAGTGGTAAATATCGACTACCTTTTATAGAAGCCATGCCTTCAGATTGCGCATAAAGCATGGTCTGAAACACTAACAAAATAAACAAGAGTCTAAAGGCTTGGCTTTTTATCATTTAAATATTATTTACTTTTTTTAACTTTTTCTACCATTTCTTTGGTAATCACTTTTTTAGAGTTTCCCCAACTGTTATACACGTATGTCATCACATTTGCAATTTCGTCTGTAGATAACATTTGTCTGGTCATTACACTATTATATTTTTCACCATTCACTGTGATTTCGCCAGTTTTTCCGCGTAAAACAATTCCGATAGCACGATCTACATCTGCATTTAAATAATCTGAATTTGCTAAAGGAGGAAACGCGTTTGGAATACCTTGTCCTTCTGCTTGATGACAAGCAAAACAGGTTTGCATATATGCATTTTTCCCAAATTCCATTTGCTCTTCAAAAGATTTTGCTGGAATTTCGGATGCAATCACTTCGTCTGTCGTTGGCATACTTTGAATTCCTGGACCTTCTGGTAAATAAATATCATCTCTAATTTCACCAGAATATATTTTCTTGTTTTCTTCACCTTCCACTTTAAGCATTCCTAAAGCACCTTTATTAAAGGCTCTAAATATGGAGTGATCTACTATAATAAAAGTTCCAGGTACATCGACACGAAATTCTACCATTGCTGCACCACCGGCAGGAATCAGAGTAGTTTGTACATTTTCATTAATTAAACTTCCACCTTCTACATGTACTCTGTCGAAAATTTCACCAATAACATGAAAAGAAGACACTAAACCAGGTCCGCCATTACCTACAAACAGTCGTACCGTTTCACCAACTTTTGCAGTAATCGCATTATCTCCTGTAAGTGCACCTACTTTACCATTGAATACCACATAATCCGCTTTTTCATCTACTGCTTTTTGCATATCAAAAGGTTGTAAACCACGTTCTCCATTTGCGCCTTTGGTATAAAAATCACCTTGCATAATATAGTATTCTTTATCTACTGGTGGTAAACCTCCTTCTGGTTCCACTAAAATTAAGCCATACATTCCGTTAGCAATATGCATTCCAACAGGAGCAGTTGCACAATGGTATACGTACAAACCAGGATTTAAAGTTTTAAAAGAAAACACTTTTTCATGTCCGGGAGCTACAAAAGAAGATTCTGCTCCACCACCAGGACCTGTAACGGCATGCATATCAATATTATGTGGCAGTTTGTTATCTGGATGGTTTTGCAAATGAAATTCGACCTCATCACCGACTCTAGTTCTTATAAAACTTCCGGGTACTGTTCCGCCAAAAGTCCAATACATATACTCTACTCCATCGGTCATTTCTCCAACTTTTTCAAGAATTTCCATTTTAACGATCAGCTTTTTTGCTTTACGTCTTCCTATAGGAGTTGGAACATTTGGTGGCGAAGTTAATTCGGCCAGCATTTCTCGATTTACAGGAATATCTTCTGCATTTGCATATTCCGTTTCTTTGTTATTAAAGCAACTAAACATGGTTAGTGCTAGAATAAGCGTCATTAATTTTAGTATAGTTTTCATGTTAGATAGTATTTATTTAGCGAAATTAGTGCAAAGAATAAGCTTAAAACATGACCAATGTCACAATTCTAATAAATAAGACATTTTTATCTTATTTAATTTTTATTCTTTTAATAAAAAACAGTTATTTCTGTTATCATTAACTTAGTGTTTAATAAATGGATAAGCTGATTTAAATCATATTACTTTCTATATTAATAAAATACCTTTAAGAATTAATCTAAACATTATGAAAAACATACTACTACTCTCCGATTTTTCTAATAATGCAAAAAATGCCATACACTATGCGATGCATTTATTTAAAAATGAAAAATGCACTTTTCACTTAATGCATGTACATAAAATAGGAAGTTTTACATCGGATGATTTAATGAATTCTCCAAAAGAAAGTATTTATGAATCGATTACTAAAGAACCTAAAGAAAAACTAGATAACCTTCAAAAAGAATTAGAAGAAACACATAAAAACACCAATCATACATGGGAAACGCATATGGATTTTGATGTTTTTATAGATGCTATTAATCAAGCGATAACAAACCATAAAATAGATTTTGTTGTTATGGGAACCAATGGTGCTTCCGGAGTTAAAGAAAAACTCTTAGGTAGCAATACGGTTCATGTGATTAGAAAAGTAACATGTAAAACGCTAATCATTCCTGAAGGATATACTTTTACACCTATTAAAAAATTATTATTACCATTAGATCCTGAAGATTCTATAACTGGAAAACAATTTACAGATTTATTAGATTTTATAGAAACAAACCATTTACACTTAGATGTTTTAAGGGTTAATCCGAATACAGAAAACAAAGAAGTAGAGCAAGAAGATCTATCTAATTTAGCTCTTTTTGATTGTACCTATAATACTATAAATAATGTTTCTATGGATGCTGCTTTATCCAGCTATATGCAAACAAACGCTATAGATTTCCTGTCTTTGTTTGTTAAAAACGAAGGGTTTTTAGAACATTTATTTTCTAAAGCAAATAGCAAAGTTAACCTCTCAGAAATAAGTAAACCTATACTTGTACTACATCCATAAAAAAAACAGGAAGCCAACAACTTCCTGTTTTATATTTATAATTTAAAGTATATTCTATTTAGAAAACAGCAGATATATTTAGATAAAAATTACGTCCTTGTCTCGGTATATTATTCCAATCTGCGTAGGTAGAATATGAAGTGTCTAATATATTCTCCACACCATATTTTAATAAAAACTTACTATGTTTTGTATACAATTCATTTCCTAAATTCAGGTTTAAAACAGCATAAGCAGGTGTTTCATCTTCCCCGTAAAAATTACTATACTTACTTTGGTTTCCGTTTCCTTCTAGCTGTAAAGCAGCATTAAACCTTTTAATATTATAATTAAATTCGGCCAAATAAGAAAATGGTTTTATGGAAGCCAAACTTTCATTATTACTTCCTTTCCCATAATTATATCCTACCGTTCCGTTTACAGAAATAGTTTTAGAAAAAGCATACGATGCATTTACATACACATCAAAAATAGTAGCGTATGCTAAAGCATTATAAACTTTTATACCGTTTGCACCAATAGTCATCGGACTTAATGTATTGTCTATATTTCCAACGATATAATCCATAAGATGAAAGTAAGAAGATTCTATACCAATATGAAGCTTATTTTTGTGATAATTGGCTTTGACATTACCTTCCAATGCTTTTTCGTTTTTCATAGTTGGATTTCCGATGTAATCAAAATTATCAAAACTATTGAATAAGAAAAAACCATAACCTTCACTAACAGAAGGAGCTCTTTCGCCATACCCCAAACCAAAAGAATAATCAAAATGTTCTTTCTTAAATGTATAATCTGTAGAAAAACTAGATAAGAATCTATTTTTGGAATCGTTTAATTCTGGATAAAAAATCTGAAGACTTTCTAAGCCCACTTCTTCTGCAATTTTATTTTGATGAAACCCAAACCTAACCGAAGCAGAAAGTGTTTTATTTTCATTTAGAACAAAAACATCTTTAGCATAAATTCCTGTATATAAAGTTCTAATATCTGGCCATGTGTACATAAACATTTCTGGCTGGTTGGAATCGTTAGGATACATAGTCATTTCTGCCAACGATCGATTATAAAACCCGTTAAAGTTTAAAGAAAATGCATGTTTATGCTTCTGTATTTTTGCCTTGCTATAAAAACCATAGGTATCACTCCATCCAGGCATATCCATCCGAATTGGAACTATTGGACGTTTGGAGTCATCCATGATATGCGTAATTGTATTGAAATATAATTTAGATTCCAAACTATTAACTAAAGTAGAATCGCTATTAAAATGATGGGTTACCGAAGTAATTAATGCTTCGGCTAGTGAAACATCCATTGGTAAAGCAGGATAACCAACATCTGTAGCTTTATCGTAAATTACATTTGCATCTAGTGTGTGGTTTTCGGAAAGTTTATAACCCGTTTGCAATGAAATATTATATTTTTCGAATTGAGAATATATAACTTCACTGTTATTTCCGGCATCATAATTATCTGATTTACGATAAATACCATCTGCATTCATATAGAATTTGTCTCCAGAATATTCTAAATCTAAACCAGTCGTTTTATAGTTTCCGTTGGTTTCGTAGCCAAAATCCACACTAGTTTTTAAACCCGAATCAAAGAATTTAGAATTAGGCAATTGTAAATCCAATCCACCACCAACACAATGGCCGTTTTCGGCACCTTCTTGTCCAGATCCTACACTTACTTTTTGCAAATTAGAAACATCCACGTAGGACGTAATCGGATCCATCTTATCGGTACAAGCACCAAATATTTGCATACCATCAATAGTAACGTTTAAACGCTCGCTATTCATATTATTTAATGCTGGTTCCCAAGCATAATTACCACGTTTTATCATCGTAATTTTGTTAGATTTTTCTAAATAATCGTCAATACTAGACAAGGTTTTTTCTTGACGATAGTTACTTAGTTTTCTTCTGGCAATTACTGTGATTTCCTCCAAAAAAGTAGTGTCTTTTTTGACTGTGCTTTCTTCACTTTGAGCAAAAATAAATGTGCTACAAAATAGAGACAAAACACATATAATGTGTCTTTTCATTTTTATTTTTTTAGTGATTTAATAAGCAAACACCTTTTGATTTTTCAGGTGTTTGCTTTTAAAAAGAAGTTTTAAAATTCTAACTCTAAATACAGGGAGCTTTGTACATTAGTTTCAGTTACATCTTCCCCTTTAAGTAGCGTATCTGAGCTATTCATAAGTTTCATATTAAGCACCCAATAACCAGTCATGGTTAACGATAAATCACTGTGATACATATTATCGATAAGGCTATACGTTAAATCGGTATTGTTAGGTGAACTGTGATTTCCCATTCCTGGCATTCTAGGATCTAGCATAATAGTATAATCTGCTACTTCTGGGAAAGACAGCATGCTTTCCATTTTAAAAAGCCCAACCTTTAAATCGTTAATACCAATAATTGGATCGTTAGGTGCTACCATCGCAATAATATAATTACTGCCGTCACTACCCATAAAACTTGCAACATTTTGGGTGTCATTTTGTATAACATTTATGGTATCGGTAGCCATAAAAGAGGTACCACCAATAGAGTAATTTAATGTTAAAGACCATCCAGAACCATCTGTATTTGTCATTTGATACACGATATAACCTACGTAAACTGTATTTTTCCCAATCTCTTTTACAATATTTGAATTAGGACCAGAATGTTGCATCGTTGGCATTTGCATCATAGGCATCCAAGATATAGATGCATTTTCAACATAGCTATTTGTGGTATTGTCTTTTACTCTAATACTCACCGCATTATAACCTGTTTTAAATTCTCCTGTCTTGTTAAAAAGTTCTATAGTATGTGTTGTATTTGTTATTTCTTGAATTTGGATAAGACCTTCTACTTCATTAATTTCTTCTACATCGTTATTGTCATCATCACTTGAACAAGCGTTTAGAAATAAGGCAAAAAGTAAGATTGGTAGTATATATTTTAGTTTCATTTTTTTCTGTTTTTTTGTTTAAAATTAAGCTGAAAAGCTCCTGCTAACATCCAAATTGGAGCTAGTAATAGCGTAAAATCGTTTTGATTTTTAATTGAAAAAAAATGAACTATAGTTTGGTGGAGGAGTATCTATTTCTAGATACATTTTAGATACTTTTTTAGTATAAAAATGTGTTTTTTGTTTTTTAATTTCTGTCTGAATTTGCGCTGTTTCAAAAGTAAAAATAGCGGAAGCGCAAAAAACATCTAAAGCAATACGCTTGCTTTCTTGCAAAGGACTTTCCGGATTAGATTCCGAATTGTTTTCTGTTAACTCTTTTCTTAAATGACATTTACCATTACAACCCTTTTGATCTTCTTTTTGAATACATAATGTTTTAGCAATAAAGTCCTGATTTACTATAAAATCACCAACAATAACAAGTGTATTTATATTATGTGCGAATAATATAAATACAAGAATAAAAGCTGTTATTTTATGAGTAATTGCCGGTATCATAGTATAAATTTACAAGAAAGAAATAGAAGAAAACATGATTATTATCACTGTTTTTTATAATTTAAAATAAACAAAATAGTCTTTAATTAAACCTTCTAATTTTGCTAAAGAAGCTTCTCCTTCTAGTTTATTTTTAGCATCCTTTAAATTGGAGATTTCATCTAACATAGGTACCAAAACGACATGCAATTGATCATGTGGTTCACCAACCATATTACAGTTTTTAATAATGTAACTGGTTTGCTTGGCAAGCTTTTTTCCTAAGGCATTATAGTCTTTACTATTCTCAGACTTAAAGGCTATGATAATGGCATTCATTTTTTCAACACCACCTTGTGTTTCCGGATTTACAAGCCATTTTTTGCCACGATTCATTTTTAGTTGTAAGGTATCTAGCAAGGTAACTTCTTCCGTTTCTGAAATGTTCTTATTTCCTTTTTTAACTTCCGATTTACAACTAATAGCGGATACCAAAAGCAGTACAATGAATGTGTTGTATATTTTCATGCGTTTTTTATTATTTATTACGGAATACTTCCTCTTATTTTAATATTAATTATGGCATTAAAAATCTTTTCTTTTGGATTTGAATACGATTCGTAAAACAGGTAAAATCACCCAAACGGTTAACATAAAGAAAGATACAATAAGCCCAAAACTGGTACCAAAAAATTGTTTAAAAACGGCTCCTGTATATCCCAGTAATGCAGAGATATCTAATTTTAATAATATAAGTGTTCTCGATAAATCTATAGGATTAAGCATCGTACCAATTAAGGATAATTTGTCTAATGGATAGTCTTCAAATAAAACGAGGGTCATTAAAAATAGACCATCATAAATTACAGCAAGAAATAGCCAAAGTAAAATAGCATAGCCAAAACCTTTGATTTTATTTTCGTTAGATAAAGCAATATTAAAAGCTAAAGCAGTAAAAATCAAGGTTAAAAATGTTCCTGTAATTAGCAACAATGAAAAATCCCAAATCGCACT
>JAGPUY010000294.1 GCA_018067265.1 Oceanihabitans sp.
TAAAGAGCCGTTAGGTACAGGAACTCGAATGGCATTAGAAGTTAATTTTCCTTCTAAACTTGGTAAGGCTTTACTAACCGCTTTTCCTGCTCCAGTTTCTGTAATTACCATGTTTAATGCTGCTGCACGACCACGTCTGTATTTACTATGAAAATTATCTACTAAATTTTGATCATTAGTATACGCATGAATCGTTTCTAGATGTCCAGATTTTACGCCGAAAGAATCTTCTACTGCTTTTAAAATTGGAGTAATTGCATTGGTAGTACAAGATGCTGCAGAAAAAATGTGTACTTCATCTGGATTATGCTCCGTATGGTTTACACCATGCACAATATTTGGTACTCCTTTACCTGGAGCAGTAAGTAATACTTTATCAGCTCCTTTAGATTTTAAGTGTCTGCTTAACGCTTCGCTGTCTCTAAAAGCTCCAGTGTTATCAATAACTAAAGCGTTATGAATACCGTATTTAGTATAATCTATATCTTCTGGTGCATTTGCAGAAATAATATTTACCGTGGTACCATTAATAATTAATGCGCTATTTTCTACATCGATAGAAACGGTTCCCGAAAAATCACCATGCACAGAATCATTGCGTAATAAAGATGCTCTTTTTTCTAAAACGGTTGCATCTACAGATCCACGAGTAACAATTGCTCTTAAACGTAATTGTGTTCCTTTTCCAGCTTTAGTCATTAATTCTCTAGCAACTAAACGACCAATTCTTCCAAAACCATAAAGCACAACATCTTTAGGTTTAATCGTGCCATTTTTACTTGCATCTTTAAGTTTGTCTGCAACAAATGCGGTAGCGTTATTGTAGTTTCCTTCTTCTATATGGTACTCATAGGTTAATTTTCCAATGTCTAACTTTGCAGGAGGAAGATCTAATGTGTTTATAGCTTGCGCAATTTCTACTGAATCAAAAATAGAAATAGGCTTTTGTACAAACTCACAAGCGTATTCATGTAGATTTAAAATGTCACTAACATTTTTGTCTATTAATTGATTTCTAAAAATAACCAGTTCGATAGATTTATCATACCAAAGGTCGCTAACTATTTTAATAAATTCTACAGTAGCTCTACGTCTATCTGCTTGAAAAGCTAATTCGCTTTCATAAGTTTCGTTAATAGGCATTGTTAAATATTTTTTTGTGTTGTTAAATTTTTTGCAAAAATAGTATATTTCAAACGTTTTCGTAACTAATTTTAAATAAAATAAAAACGCTCTAGAAAAGACTAGAGCGTTTATAATAAAAATGGGTGGATATTTTAATTATCTAAAATTATATCTTTCCTTTTCTCCTTTAGAATTTATTAATTCAATGCGTAATAATTCATTGGTATGTCTGTTTTGAATAATTGCTTGTACATCTTCAATACTATTTACTTTGGTATCATTTATGGCCGTAATAATATCACCGACTTGCACACCATTATTCATCCAATAGCCTAAGTAGTTTTCGTTAGTCGTTAATTTGGCAATTTTCACACCATTATCTGTATTGTATTTTTTTAAGTCTTTCGCTTTGGCATTTTTAATAACACCTATTATAGGAACGGTTAAGGTTTCATTTTTAAGTAGCGTTACCGGAAATACTTTTTGTACTCCATTTCTTAAAACGGTAACATTTATAACATCGTTAGGGCTTTTAGCATTTAAAAATCCTTTTAAATCGGAAAACTTTCTAATAGCAACATTCTCCAATTTCTGAATAATATCACCACTTTTTAATCCAGCCATATCTGCACCAGAATCTTCTTCTACTTCTTCAATATAAAAGCCTTCCGAAGTATTCAATCCAAATTTTTCAGCATATCCTGCGCTAATAGGACTTCCAGAAACTCCTAATATTCCATTTTGTACATTTCCAAATTCCATGATATCTTGTACCACTTTCTTCGCAATATTACTTGGTACAGCAAAAGAATAGCCAATATAAGAACCAGTTTGCGATGTGATTGCCGTATTAATTCCAATTAAATCGCCATGTGTATTTACTAATGCGCCACCAGAGTTTCCGGGATTTACAGCAGCATCTGTTTGTATAAAAGATTGATTGCTTAAACCAGATAAATCTCTAGATTTTGCACTTATAATTCCGGCAGTAACAGTAGATGTTAAGTTGAAGGGATTACCAACAGCTAAAACCCATTCGCCAATTTTTGCTTCATCGCTATCTCCAAAAGTGGTAAAAGGTAATTCTTCGTCTGGTTCCACTTTAATTAAGGCAATATCTGTTTTTTCATCGGTACCAATAATGGTAGCATCATAGGTCTTGTTATTATTTAAGGTTACCGAAAGTTCTCTAGAACCAGCAATAACATGGTTGTTGGTTATAATATAACCATCCGGAGAAATAATGACTCCAGAACCAGTACCTATTTGTGCACGTTTTGTTTGTCTGCCGTAAAATAAATCTTCAAAAGTCATCTGACTAGAGTTTACGGTGGTGTTTTTTACGTGTACCACAGTATGTATTGTCTTTTCAGCTGCCGACACAAAATTCACATCATTTTCAGCAATAAAACCGGTGTTGCTTGTCTGATTTACAGGAAGACTAAAAGCTTGTTCTTGGTTTGGTTGTAGTACCACTTGTTGGTCTTTTTCAATAAAAGTTTTATAAGCACCTAGAGTAATTGCTCCTCCTAATGCCGAAACGAATAATAGGGATAAAATCTTTTTCATAGTAATATATGTGTTTAGTATAAAAAGGTTAACGATTAAAATTAAAAAAATGTTGTTTAATAAATTCAACTTTAACGCGTATTTAACACCTGAGAATACGGTTTAATATTACTATATTTGTCGTAATAATTTCTATTTAATGACACACACTTTTTATAAATATCAAGGCACAGGAAATGATTTTGTGATGCTGGATAATCGAGATAACACTTTCGATAAAAAAGACACCAAACAAGTCGCTTTTTTATGCGATAGACGTTTTGGTATTGGAGCCGACGGACTAATATTACTTGAAAATCATGATACTGCCGACTTTAAAATGGTGTATTATAATGCCGATGGAAACGAAAGTACTATGTGTGGAAATGGAGGAAGATGTATTGTCGCTTTTGCAAAGTTTTTAAACATTGTAAAAGATCGTGCCACTTTTGAAGCTATTGATGGGATGCATGATGCCATTATAGAAGGCGATATTATTAAACTACACATGCAAGATGTAAATCAAGTAGAGAAACATACCAATCATATTTTTTTAAATACAGGTTCACCACATCATGTGCAAATAGAAAATAATTTAAAAGGATTGGATATAAAAGGCGAAGGAGCAAAAATTAGATATGGCAGTCCATATAATGAAGCAGGAACCAATGTAAACTTCGTTTCTAAAATAGATGAAGATACTTTTGCTGTTCGAACCTACGAACGCG
>JAGPUY010000324.1 GCA_018067265.1 Oceanihabitans sp.
TGAAGGAACAACCGTTTTTGTAACCACACATTATATGGACGAAGCGGAGTATTGTGATAGAGTTTCCATTATGGTTAATGGGAAAATAGAAGCTTTAGATACACCTAATAAGTTGAAAGAAGATTTTCAAGTAGATAATATGAATGATGTGTTTTTAAAACTAGCTAGAGGATGAAAATAAATGTCCTGCAGACTGCGCAGATTCTCGCAGAAAAATATTTTAAAAAAGGCTGTGCTTATCTGCGAAACTTGTGAGAGTAATAATAAAGAAATTATAAGATAAGTCATTATGGAACAAAAAACAGAAAACGACATTTCATAACTAATTAGAGGAGCTATTTTTAAAGTCTACAATGAATTGGGATCTGGTTTATTAGAATCTGTATATGAAACCGTTTTATTGTATGAATTAGAGAAGCAAGGTCTATTTGTTAAAAAACAAGTGCCACTTCCTGTATTCTATGATGGTATTAAATCAGAAATAGGTTTTAGATTAGATTTATTAGTGAACAATAAAGTAATAATCGAAATTAAATCGGTAGAAAATTTGTCTGAAGTACATCACAAACAAGTATTAACTTATTTAAATATTTCAGAATTCAAGTTAGGTATTTTAGTCAATTTTAATGTAGATGATATAACAAAAGGAGTTTTTAGAAAAGTAAACGGATTATAACAAAAAGAAATCTGCGGCAATCAGCGAAATCTGCGGGAAATAAAAAGAATGAAAAGATTTATAGGCTTCATAAAAAAAGAATTCTACCATATTTTTAGAGATAGACGCTCCTTGTTTATTCTCTTCGGAATGCCTATTGCTCAAATTATGCTATTTGGTTTTGCCATAACTAATGAAATCAATAATGTAGATATTGCTGTTTTAGACCATTCTAAAGATGCAACAACTAAAGAAATTATTAATAAAATTTCAGCTTCAAAATACTTTAGTATCCATCAGTTTATAGACAGAGAAGCAGCTATTAAAGCAGTTTTCAAAAAAGGAAAAGTAAAAGCAGTTTTAAATTTTGAAAAAGATTTCAGTAAAAATCTAATCAAAGAGCGCAAAGCTACGATTCAGATTATTACCGACGCTACTGACCCTAATACCGCAAATACCATAAGTAATTATGTAAATGCAATTCTTCAACAATATCAAAAAAGATGGAATAAAGAAATTACAATTACTTATCAAATTACACCACAAACCAGAATGGTTTACAATCCAGAATTAAAAAGTGTGTACATGTTTGTTCCTGGAGTGATGACCATTATTTTAATGTTGGTTTCCGCCATGATGACGTCTATTTCTATTACAAGAGAAAAGGAATTAGGTACCATGGAAATCCTTTTAGTATCGCCAATAAAACCAATTCAGGTAATTATTGGTAAAGTGTTTCCATATATTTTTCTGTCTATAATTAATGCTGTAGTTATTGTTTTATTAAGCATTTTCATTTTCAAGATGCCAGTACAAGGAAGCCTCTTTTTATTGGCAATGGAGAGTATTCTGTTTATAATTTCGGCATTGGCTTTGGGGATTTTAATCTCCACCATTTCAGCAACACAACAAACAGCAATGATGATTTCCTTAATGGGATTAATGCTTCCAGTAATTTTACTTTCTGGATTTATTTTTCCTATTTCAAGTATGCCTTTACCATTACAAGTGATTAGCAATATTATTCCTGCCAAATGGTTTATCATCATTATTAAAGGGATTATGCTAAAAGGTGTAGGGTTACAATACGTATGGAAAGAGACCTTGATTTTAGTTGGAATGAGCCTCTTTTTTATAGGATTGAGCGTGAAGAAATATAAAATACGATTAGAGTGAGAACAGATAACAGAAAATAGATGAACGATAAAAGATTAAACATTACTTAAAGCGTCTTTATTCTCTACTCTATTCTCTTTATTCTTTTAAAATATGAAAACAATTTTATACATCATACAAAAAGAGTTTAAGCAGATCTTTAGAAATAAGGGTATGCTTCCTATCATTTTTGTTTTGCCTTTATTGCAACTTGTTATTTTATCTAATGCAGCTACTTTTGAAGTTAAAAACATCCAGTTTGGCTATATCGATAAAGATCATTCGTCCACATCTAGAGCATTAATAGAGAAATTTAATGCATCTACCTATTTTAATGTATTAACCGATTTTCCTTCGGAAGCATTAGCAAGTGCATCTATGTTAAAAGGAGAAGTTGATGTTATCATACAAATTCCACAATATTGTGAACGGGATTTACAAAAAGAAAAACATACCAATTTAGGAATAACCATTAACGCAATTGATGGGGCAGCAGCAGGTGTTGAAAATGTATATGTTAACCAGATAGTACAACGTTTTAATCAAGACATAAAAGTAGCTGTATTACAAATTTCAGACAAGCAGATGCAGCCAATAAATATAGAAGCTATTCCATTATTCTGGTATAATGAGACCTTAAATTACAAAACGTTTATGGTTCCAGGAATACTAGTTTTATTGGTAACCATGATTACTTTATTCCTATCCGGAATGAATATTGTTCGTGAAAAAGAAATAGGAACGTTAGAACAAATAAATGTGACCCCAATTAAGAAAAGTCAGTTTATTATTGGGAAACTTTTTCCGTTTTGGGTAATAGGAATGGGGTTACTAACCGTTGGATTAATCTTATCAAAACTCCTATTTAATGTACCAATGCTAGGCAGTCTACCGCTGATGTATTTTTACACTTCTATTTATATTTTGGTGATTCTAGGTATTGGTTTGTTCATTTCTAATTTTACAGACACCCAGCAACAAGCTATGTTTATTGCTTGGTTTTTTACGGTTATTTTTATTTTAATGAGTGGTTTGTTTACGCCAATAGAAAGCATGCCAAATTGGGCGCAAACCCTTACCGAATTTAATCCAATAAAATATTTTGTTGAAGTAATGCGAATGGTCATGTTAAAGGGGTCTGGATTTATAGATATTCTTCCGCAATTATTAAAAACGTTGCTTTATGCTTTTATTATGAACGGATTGGCAGTTTGGAGTTACAAGAAAACAAATTAAAAACAGGAGATATGAAGACTGAAGAAAAAATTAAGTTATCTAAAGACGAATCTTTGTTTGTTCGCGGACCTTTATCTCGTTTTAACGAATTATCCTTTGCATTTAAAGTCTTTTTGAACTTTATAAAAGCCTTTCGTAAACTGCATTTTATTGGACCAAGCGTTACCGTTTTTGGATCTGCAAGATTCACAAAAGATTCCGAGCATTATAAAAATGCGGAAAAAATTGGCGCTGCTTTAGCAAAAACAGGATTTACAGTAATGACCGGTGGTGGCCCAGGAATTATGGAAGCTGCTAATAAAGGAGCTTTTGAAGCTGGTGGATATTCTGTAGGTTGTAATATTATTCTACCATTCGAGCAAAAGCCAAATCCGTATCTGCATAAATGGATTAACATACCATACTTTTTTTTACGTAAAGTTATTCTTGTAAAATACTCCTATGGTTTTGTTGTAATGCCGGGAGGATTTGGCACTTTAGACGAGTTGTTTGAGGCTTTAATACTGATTCAAACCAAAGTAATTCAAAATTTTCCTGTGGTTATTTTCGATTCCGAATATCATAAAGAATTGTGTCATCATATTCAAATAATGGCAGAAAATGAAAGTATTAGTCCCGAAGATATGAAACTGTTATTTGTGACCGATTCTGTGGAAGATTTGATAAGACATATTGAATTACATACCATCAAAAAATTTGGATTGGTAAAAAAGCAAGTGAAACCAAAATGGTGGTTTGGTGAATCGTCTAATAATTCTTTATCAAATGAAAAATAAAAAGATTATCAATACTGTAAGTGCTACTATTTTAGCACTGTTTGCATTGCTCACTTTATTTTTAAGTAGCTCTGTAATTTTCGATTGGTTTGGCATTAGAGCCAAAGAAGGGAACTATGTCTTGTTTATAGTTTGGGCAAACTTTATGAGTAGTATTTTATATTTAATCGCTGTTTACGGATTTTTAAAAAGCAAAAAGTGGACATTTTGGGTGTTAATTGTTGCTTTAGGCTTCTCAATTATTGCTTTGATAGCTTTACTACTTTATGTTAATAATGG
>JAGPUY010000330.1 GCA_018067265.1 Oceanihabitans sp.
GAAATACCAAATGTAACTGTGGCACATATTACAACTGGGAAGTTTAATATTTTCTGTAAAATTAGAGCTAAAAACACAGAAAACGCAAAAGATATTATCTTCAAATTAGATGATATTGATGGTATTTATAGAACAGAGTCAATGATTTCTTTAGAAGAGAGTATAAACGACAAAAAACGATTAATGCATTCTATATTTAGCGAATTATAGAAATCAAATATACTATTTAGGAAGCCCTTTTTTTTAAGGGCTTTTTTATTTTAAAAAAGATATGAAAGTAAAAGATTTAAATGCTTCAGAATACAATCCGTATTATGAAACTTACGTAGGTAAAGCCGCTGATTTAAGCTTGTTAGATGGCTTGAGTGAGAGTTTTAATACAACACTCGATTTTTTTAGTAAGCTACCAGAAGATAAAATGGAATACGCTTACGCGGAAGGAAAATGGACGATAAAAGAAGTGATGCAACATATTGTAGATACCGAACGTGTATTTGCATATCGTGCTTTGCGATTTTCTAGAAATGATAAAACCGAATTACCAGGATATGATCAAGACGCGTATACGCCTTCTAGTGAATCGAATAGAAGAACGAAAGCTTCGCTTATGGAAGAATATAGCCATGTTAGAGAATCTACAATAAGTTTATTTAAGAGTTTTACTAACGAAATGCTTTTGCTAAGCGGTAAAGCAAGTGGAGGGAATATGTCTGTTAGAGCAATTGGCTTTATTGTTGTTGGTCATGAAAAACATCATTGTCAGGTGATTAAAGAGCGGTATTTATAATTATTCCTCTTCGTCTACAACAATATGACCAGCATCGTCTAAAAGCAGATCGTCATTAGTATCAAAATTAGTCATGGTGTAGTGTAGCTTGCTGCTTACTTTTACTAAATAAATAGCGTCTTCTGTCTTTACTTCAACAGCTTCGATGGTTTCGTTTTTGTGGTTATCAAAAATAATGATATCATTATCTCCGTAACCATCTGGGAACTTTTGTGTTAATAAGTCCAAAAGTTCTGGCGTTAGTTTTTTGTAGTCTACAATTAATCTTCGCATAACTAGAGTGTTTAAGTTAATAAAACCATAGTGTTTTCTTTGACAAGCGATTTAAAGTTACAAAATTTTTAACTCAAAAAGTTACGAAGCGTAAAAATTAAATGCTTCTAGTATTAATTCGTTAGAAACTTTACAGTTTATTTTTGGCTTTCCAATAGCTTCAAGAAGTACGAAATTGATATTACCATGCTCGTTCTTTTTGTCGTATATAAGTAGTTCAATAATAGGAGCGTAGTCTTTTTCGTTAAAGATTACTTTTCCAAAAATGTTTGTAATAGTTGCTTTTATTTCTTGGTTTGTCGTGTCGTCTAGACCAACAAGTTTTGTGGATATATAGCTTGCTAAGATCATTCCTACGGCAATTGCTTCGCCATGAAGTAAAGGTTCTTTGTCTGCATTGCTTAAAAAATAAGATTCTATAGCGTGTCCTAAAGTATGTCCGTAATTCAAGGTCTTTCTAACGTTTTCTTCATTTGGATCTTGCGCTACAATATCTTTCTTTATGAGTATAGATTCGTAAATAAGTATATCTAAATCCTTAGTAGTTTGTTTAGAAAGGTCCAAAAATTTACCCCAATATTCTGAATTCGATATGAGGCCATGTTTTAACATTTCGGCTAAGCCAGAACGCATTTGGTTTTCTGGTAATGTTGCTAGAAAAGCGGTGTCTATTAATACCATTTCAGCAGTGTTTATAACACCGATTTGGTTTTTTAAATGTCCTAGGTCTATTCCTGTTTTTCCGCCAATAGAAGCGTCAACCATTGCTAATAAAGAGGTTGGTATGTTTATAAAGTGAATACCTCGTTTAAATGTAGAAGCTACAAAACCACCTAAGTCTGTAATTACACCACCACCAACATTTATCATTAAGCTTTTTCTGTCTGCGCCGTATTCCGATAGCGCTTCCCAAAGACCTAAACATATATCTAAGTTCTTGTTTTCTTCACCAGATTCCATCTCAAGAATGTCATAGGTTATTTCGGCATCTATATTTGCTAAAACAAAAGGCATGCAATCTACATTTGTATTTTCATCTACTAAAAAGAAAATCTTAGAATAGTTAGAAACTTTTAAGTGGTCATTTAAAGCAGTATAAGCATTTTCATTGAAATAGATACTGTAATCTTGAGTGGTAATAGGTGTCATTAACTATCGAATTATTTTAGGGTAAAAATAAGGAGAAATTAATCAAATGTAGTAGACTTCAATTATATTTGTTCTATAAAATTTAATAATCTCATGCATACCGATAAAATATTTGAAAATACAGAAATTGCTTTCGCATTAAAAAACGATTCCCAATTAGAACGTGCTTACTTTTTATTTAAAATGATTTCTAATGAGCCTTTGGTGCGTATTGGTACTGCGGCTACTAACTTTGCTTTAAAAGCAAACTTACCTATTGAAGGTTTAATACGTTCTACTGTTTTTGATCATTTTTGTGGTGGTATAAATGAAGAGGATTGCTTGTCTGTTATTGAAAATATGTACACAAAAGGGGTGAGTTCTGTTTTAGATTATTCGGTAGAAGGAAAGGAAAGCGAGACTGAATTTGATGCAGCCATGCAAAAAATACTAAAAATTATAAATTTTGCAGATGAAAAAGAAAGTATGCCTATTGTGGTTTTTAAACCTACGGGTTTTGGTAGATTTTATTTATACCAAAAATTAGGAGAAGGAAAAACACTTACTGCAGAAGAACAAGCAGAATGGAATAGAGTAGTAGCTCGATTTGATGCCGTTTGTAAAGCTGCAAAAGAAAAGGATGTAGTTGTTTTAATTGATGGTGAAGAAAGCTGGATGCAAGATGCAGCAGATGATTTGGTTAGACAGATGATGCAACTTTATAATAGCGAAAAACCTATTGTTTACAATACCTTACAAATGTATAGACATGATAGAATGGCTTTCTTAAAAAAAGAAGCTGCTTTAGCAAAAACCAATAATTACTTTCTAGGTTTTAAATTGGTTCGTGGTGCTTATATGGAAAAAGAGAATGAGAGAGCCGAAAAGAAAGGGTATACTTCTCCGATTTGTATTAGTAAACAGGCAACAGATGAAAATTTTAACGCTTCTGTTTCTTATATGTTAGATCATTTGGAGGATATGTCTGTGTTTGTAGGAACGCATAACGAAGACAGCAACTATTTGGTTATGGATTTAATGAAATCTAAAAACATAACAAATAAAGACTCTAGAGTTTGGTTCGGACAACTTTATGGCATGAGTGATCATATCAGTTATAATCTTGCGCATTATGGTTATAATGTAGCAAAATATATACCTTTTGGACCAGTAAAAGATGTGATGCCTTACTTGATACGTAGAGCAGAAGAAAACACTTCTGTTGCGGGACAAACAGGACGTGAACTTACTTTATTAAAGAAAGAAAAGCTACGTAGAAAAGGGAAGTAAGTTCGTTGGACTCGTTAATTAACGGTATTTTGTTTCTTAAGATAGGAAAAAATAAAAATGGATGGCTTTATATTTAAGTCGTCACCAATGGAAAAGAATGAATAAAATAAAACAGGCATTACTTCTCATAGGCGCTTTATCGCTTTTTACTAGCTGCGATTTTATTAATAATGTGTTTACGTATAAAGATACGACAGAAGGATTTTTAGAAGCATTAATAGAGGAGGATTATGATAAAGGTTTGTCTTTTATAGCGATAGAAAGTGAGGCTTTTAAAGACGTAAATACCGACACGTTGAAATTAAGGTTTGCTACTTTTAAAAACATTATAGTCCGTAATTTTGGAACAGATTTAAACTACAAGTTTATATCAGCAAATAAAACCTTATCTACAGTAGAAGGTGAGAGTACTTCGCCAAATACGACAGAAGCTCAAATTGAATTTTCTAATGATAAAGAATTTGGCGTTTTTGAAATCGTTTTTGATGATGATTCCAATAAGATAAGATATATAAACACATTGGATATTAAGGAAGAAATTCCGAGTATGGGACTGTTTTGGCTGTTCGGAATATTAGCAATTAGTGTTCCTGTTTTCAATATTTGGATAATTCGAAAAATTAAAAAGAGTAACTTAAAGAAAAAATGGCTAAAATATATTGCGGTGATATTCTTAAACGTTCCAGCGATAACGTATAGTGCTATTTATGGACTTTCTTTTAACTTATTAAGCTTTCAGATTTTATTCGGAATTAGTTTTTACTATTCGGGATATTTAAGTTCTGTTTGGACCTTCGGAATTCCGCTTGGTGGATTGTATTGGTTTTGGAAACTTCGTAAAAAGGCGGAAAGTGAAACACTAATGGAAGAGGAAACATTACCGGAATAAAGAGTTGTAAGTCTAACGTTTTGGATTGTTTTCATCTTTGTAGCACTGGTTTAAAAGAATGTGTTCTTTAAGGTTTGTTAGATTTGTGTATACTGCTGATAGATAAACAGTAAGGAGTGAACCGTTATAGAAACACTTCAGGCATGTAAAACAAGCTATAGTTTAAAGCATAAAAAATCCCGAAAACTTTCGGGATTTTTTATGCACTCTCTATTTGTCTTAACTAGATCTCTTCCACCATTTTTTCTTTGTTGGGTTTTTGCCATAACCATAGGTGTAGCTTCCTGCTTTTTTGTGGTCAACAGCATTTAGTAAAATAGCCATGTTTGGTAAACGTTTTTCTGTGTACATAGTTTGTGGTATATGTAGTTGACGTTTATCTATGTAATTTGCTCGCACTACATATACAAACATGTCTGCGTATTTGCTAATTAGTAAAGTGTCTGTAACCAAGCCAACAGCTGCGGTATCGACAATGACATAGTCATACTCGTTTTTAACGGCTTCAAATAATTCACCAACACGATCACTCATTAATAACTCGGATGGGTTAGGAGGAATAACTCCTGCTGGAATTACATCTAAAAACGGATTGTTTTCTAGTTTGGTAGTTACTTCACTTGCAGTAAGGTTTTTATTACCAATGTAATTGGTGATCCCAATTTCATTTTTAATTTTTAAGTAATTCGTAGCTTTTGGTACTCTAATATCTGTTTCAATTAAAAGTACTTTCTTCTCTGAAAAAGATAGGGAAGAAGCGAGGTTAATGGAGGTGTGTGATTTTCCTTCCTGACTAGTAGTAGACGTTACAAATATGATTTTTGCTCTGTCTGTAATACCTTGAAGCATAAAATCGATATTGGTTCTTACCATTCTAAAAGCTTCCGCTTTTGCAGAATAGTCTACTTTATCAATTAGCTTTTTACGGTTGTTAGATTTTGGTATATCTCCTAAATAAGGTACATCTATATTCTTTTTAATATCTTTAATAGTATGTACTTTAGAATCTAATAATTGCAATAAGTAAATCAAGCCTATTGGTAAACTTGCACCTAAAATAAGCGCAGATAGATATACTATTGGTTTTATTGGAGATACCGGTTTGTTGCCAGAATACCCATTATCAACAACTTTAGCGTTAGGAGAGGAGACACCATGTGAAATAGCTGCTTCTTCTCGTTTTTGAAGTAAATATAAGTAAAGAGATTCCTTTATGTTTTGTTGTCTTTGTGTGTCTCTAAATTGTCTTTCTTTTTTAGGAGTTGTGTAAATTTGTCCGCTAATTTTATTTGCCTTTTCACTTAAAGAGCTTAGTGTGATTTGGTTAGAAGACTTAATATTGTTTAGGTTTTGGTTTAAATTCCCTTTTAATTCATCAATTTGATTGGTTAAATTTACAACCGTTGGATTTTTTTCACTAGAATGCTTTAATAGTCTGTTTCTTTCTATAACAAGATCATTATGTCTTCTCGTTATTTCGCCAATAGAGTTTTCTGCAATACCAATATTTGCTGGTAATAAATCGGAAGATCCGCTGTTATCATCCACGAAATCTTTCATATAATCTATTAACTGAATTTGATTTGTGGTATTGATTATTTGCGTTTCATTATCTCTTTCGTTTTGTAAAAAGATATTAGATTGTGTTGCTAAATCGGTTAGCCTATTTCTTTTTTGAATAGTCTCTGCAGTCAAATCTACTTCTCCTAGTTCTCTAGAAACAATTTCTAGTCTGCTACTAATAAAGGCAGAAGTAATTTCTACTACTTTTTGTTTGTCTTTAACTACATCTTTATTATAGACCTCTATTAGTTGGCTTAAGAATAAAGATGCTTTTTCTCTATTGTTATTAGAAATAGATAGTTTGATGATGCTAGAATACTCTTTCGTTTCAATACGTAAATCATTTTTGAAGTTTCCCGTTATCTTGCTAATTGGAGAAATTTCAATAGTGATATTAGAGCCGATTTTAGCGGCGTATTGTCCAAGATTAGGGGTTATAATAATTTCTCCAAATCCTGTTTTTATAGGTTGACCAAAACTGTGTAAGGTGCCTTGGTCTTCCATGTTTTGGTCTTTAGACTTCCATATTTTTTCTCCGTCAGTAACTCCTTTAAGTAGGAATTGTGTTTTTGAATGTATTTTTACATTCATGATGGTATCTGCTTGAAAAAGAATAGAATCGGTTGCGCTAAAGTTTAAATTTAATGGCGGATTAGCATATACTTCATGATTTTGAATTCTACCTTCTACGTAGTATTGAATATTAAATTTTAAATCTTTAACAACTTGTTCTATGAGTTCTCTGGATCCAATAATTTCAGCTTCATCTAAAACATTGTTAAGGTCTTTTTTGAATAAACCATAATTTTGCAAAGAGGATATTTCTGGTAGTTTAGTACTTTGTCTTTCGTCTTTAATTTGTATTGTAGCACTTGCTTTATATTGGTAGGTAGCGTATCTTAAATATAAATGAGCTAGTGCTATTGCAGCAATTACACATAGAATTACTAGTTTCCATTTGCTTAAATATGGATCTACTAAATCTCTAAAATGCTCTTTTTGATTTGCAGCGTTATTATTCATTGGTAGGCTTTTTAATTTATAATAATGGCGGTTAGTGATACTAATACGGCAAGTGCAGAAATTACAACTGCTGTATTTTGATTGTAAGATGCAGAACGGGCTCTAGCTTTGTTTGGTGATATGT
>JAGPUY010000445.1 GCA_018067265.1 Oceanihabitans sp.
GTTTTCTGCAACTACACTTAAATCGTTTGCAAAGTCGATGGTAAATTCTGCATAATCATTAGCAGTGTTAATTCCTGTATTAACAAAAGATTCTATTTGAAAAAGACCATCCACTAAAATTTCTTCTAAAGCATCCGCATCTGCTTCTGCATCCTCCATAACTTCTTCATCATTCATACAATCATCAATACTTGCTTGTAATTCCGAATCACTACTTATAGTAGTAGAAGTACCACTAGTGAAAGCTAAATTTATAGGATAGTTAATAGAAAATAACTCGTCATCACTAAAGCTATTGATATACGCATATAATTCTTGTTCCGATTCTAGCACCACACTTCCTGTTTGCTCTAGGTTTAAACTATAGGTTAAAATAGTAAATGGATACTCGATATCTAAACATGCTATTGCTCCTTCTCCGGCTGCTTCTGCAGCTTCACATGCGTCTACTAAAGCATCATAATCTCCTTGATTTGTGACTACTACTTCGGTATAATTACTTAAAGTAACCGTTAACGGAAACTGAAGTACTATCGTATCGTCATCTGTATTAAAGGCTCCTAAAATATTAAGAACTTGTGTGTAGTCTGCTTCGTTTATAATAGTAATGGATGTTCCATTTACTGTAGCTGTAACTGGCAATAAAATAGAAGAACAGGAAACGCCGTCTAAAAAATCATCAAAAGAGCCATCAAACATAGCTGTTCTTGCTAGGTTATCTGCAGTTTCGGAATCTCCGTTATTCGTATTTGGGTTATTCCCGTTTTCATTATCAATTTCGTCTTGACAAGACATAAATGAAAATAATGTAAGGAATACAATTGAAGTAATTAATTTTAAATTTTTCATAATATTTTAATGTTTACAAATTTAACTTTATTTATTTAACGATTTTTTCGTTTTCTATTAGTAAGACAACTCCTTTTTGTTTTACCCTACCTTTTTTAGTGTATTTCTTTTAATAATATTATGCAAGCAATAAGTAATGCCATTACAAATACGATTAAAGTAATTTCTATAAATTCTAATGTTCTGTCGCCCATGATAATTTTGTTTTTATGTTCTTGTGCTATTAAGACATTTGAAAACCATTATACCCTACTTCATTAAAAATATATTATCTTTCAGCTTTAATATTCTTTTAATAAATGACCCAAATTACTAATAACCTATGCGAAGAATCTCATTTTAATTCTTTCTATTTAAAACAGGTTCAAGCGGTACATAATTTTGCATATTACAAATGTGGAGATCAAGATCATGCGCTAGATTTAGTTCAGGATGCATTTTCTAAAATTTGGGAAAACTGTTCTAAAATTGATTTTACGAAAGCCAAAACTTATTTATTTACCACTGTAAATAATTTATTTTTAAATACTATAAAGCATCATAAAGTGGTCATGGCATATGCAAAAGCATCTCCATACGTAGACACCAATAACCAGAGTCCAGAATATTTATTAGAAGAAGAAGAGTTTAAAACCAAACTACAAAATGCTATTGCTGACTTAACAGAAGGGCAACGCGAAGTTTTTTTAATGAATCGAATTGACGGCAAAAAATATAGAGAAATTGCTGAAATTTTAAACCTTTCGCAAAAGGCAGTAGAAAAAAGAATGTCTGGAGCTTTAAAAGCTTTACGATTACAAATAGAAAATATTTAAGATCTATAGTAGGGAAAATACAATTGTAATTGTCTTATTAATAGAACGCTAGAATGAAACAAGAAAAAGACATATTAAAGTGGTTTAACCAAGAGTTATCTAAACAAGAGATTGCCGATTTAAGTGCGTCTGAAAATTTAGAAACGCTTCATAAAATAGACCATTATGCTTCGCAACTAGAAGCTCCAAAAATGGATGCACAAAAAGCTTTAGAATCTTTTAAAAACAGAAAGCTTAGCAAAAATGCGCCAAAAGTTAGAACGCTAAACCTAACAGTATTTTATAGAATAGCTGCCGTTTTTGCAATCCTGCTGACATCGTCTTACTTTTTATTTTTTAATAACACGCAATCTTTTGAAACTACTATTGCACAAATGGAAACCGTGCAACTTCCAGATAACTCTGAAGTTATTTTAAATGCCGCTTCTACGTTAAGTTACCACAAAAAATCATGGAAAGATAATAGAAGTCTAGAATTAGAAGGAGAAGCCTTTTTTAAAGTTGCAAAAGGTAAAAGGTTCACCGTACATACAGATGCAGGAATCGTTCAAGTTTTAGGAACCCAGTTTAATGTGAAAGAAAGAGAAAACTATTTCGAAGTTACTTGCTACGAAGGTTTGGTTAGCGTTACGCATAATAAGGAAACCGTAAAATTGCCTAAAGGAAAGTCTTTTAGAATATTAAATAACCACATAGAACTTCAAGATATTACTGCGACAAATCCTTCTTGGTTGCAACAAGAATCTAGCTTTACCAATATCCCTTTAAGCCAAGTAATTGAAGAACTAGAAAGACAATATAACCTACAAATTGATGCAACTAAAGTAGACATAAACCAATTGTTTACAGGAACTTTTACACATAGCAACAAAGAAATAGCGTTACAATCTGTAACTATTCCTTTAAAATTAAGTTATAGTATAACTAGTGAAAAGGTTACCTTCAAAAATTATGAAGTTCAATAAATGCGTTTTTTACATACTACTCTTTTTTACAAGTATCAGTTATAGTCAAACTACTACAGAAAAGAGCACACTTACTTCTATCCTAATTGCTATAGAAGAAAAATTTGATGTAAAATTTTCTTATTCGGTCGATGATGTAAAGCATGTCTTTATTGAAAACCCTTCCAAAGAATATACCTTAAACCAAACCATCGCGTATTTAAACGCCAAAACCCTACTAAATTTTAAGGTATTAGATGCGCGATATATAACCGTATCTGTGGTTAATAAAACCATCGATATTTGTGGTATTATACTAGCACAAGAAAACAACGAACCTTTATTAGGAGCCACTATTATTATTACTAACACCCAAACAGGAACGGCCACGAATTACTCCGGGAAATTTAAACTTACAGAGGTACCAAGTCATGCTATAATACGTATTTCGTATTTAGGTTATGAAACCCAACAATTAAAAGCGAATCACTTTTTTAATGAAGAAAACAATTGCAAAACTATTGTTTTAAAGGAAATGAACGAAGCGCTAAACCAAATTACCATTACTAAATTTTTAACTACAGGTTTACAAAAACGATTAGATGGTAGTACGGTTTTAAATACGGAAAAATTTGGCATCCTTCCTGGATTAATAGAACCAGATATTCTAGAATCTATTCAAGCGCTTCCTGGAGTTGAGAGTGCTAACGAAAGCATAGCCAATATAAATGTAAGAGGCGGAACTAACGACCAAAATTTAATTATTTGGGACGATATTAAAATGTACCATTCTGGGCATTTTTTCGGATTAATTTCTGCGTACAATCCTAATCTAACCAACAAAGTAATAGTTACAAAAAACGGAACGAGTAGCGAGTTTAGCGATGGTGTTTCTAGCACCATAAACATGGGTACTAAAGATGATTTAACAAACACACTATCTGGAGGAGCAGGCTTCAATTTAATAAGTGCAGATGCTTTTTTACAAATTCCTATTTCTAAAAAACTAGAACTTCATTTGTCTGGCCGTCGTTCTTTTACAGACTATCTAAGTACTCCAACCTATGATAATTATTTTGAGAGAAGTTTTCAAGATAGCGATATTAGCACGCAAACTGCTAATGAAACGAGTACTTCTTCCGATTTTTTCTTTTATGATTACTCCGCAAAATTATTATTTGATGTAAACGAAAAACATAAGTTTCGCGCTAACATTATTGGCATTCATAATAATTTAGATTACGAGGAAACCATTACGAACACGGAAGAGGAAACCATATCTAAAAATAGTAATTTATCGCAAGAGAATTTAGGCTTTGGCGGAAATTGGCAAGCACAATGGAGCAAGAGATTTAAAACGAAACTAATTGGTTACTCGTCTAAATACACCGTAAATGCAGATGATTATAGCGTGCAAACCGACCAACGTTTACAACAAGGTAATGAAGTATTAGAAACTGGATTAAAACTGAACTCTTACTTTGCTGTTAATGGCAATTTTTCGCTATTAAATGGCTATCAATTTAACGAAACAGGAATTTTAAATAACACTTTTGTGAGTGCTCCTTCTTATCTTAAAGAAAAAAAAGACGTACTATTAAATCATGCTTTTTTCTCTGAAGCGGAATATAAAAAGAACAACACTTATTTAAGAGTTGGTGTACGTTTTAATTACTTTCAAAAGTTTGGTAAATTATTAATAGAACCTAGAATAAATTTCAGGCAAAAACTTACCAAAAATGTTGCTTTAAAAGTAGAAGGTGAATTTAAAAACCAATCTACAACGCAAATCATAGATTTTCAAGATGATTTTTTAGGTGTTGAAAACAGGCGATGGATTTTAGCTAACGAAGAAAACATACCAATATCGACAAGTAAGCAAGCTTCTTTTGGATTTGAGTTTAAGAAAAATAATTTTCATCTAGACCTGACTAGTTTTTACAAAAAAGTAAATGGTATTACAGCATCTAACCAAGGGTTTTATAACAACTTTCAATATCTAAACGCTACTGGTAATTATACCGCAAAAGGCATTGAATTCTTAACGAATTTAACCAAAACAAACTACAGTACTTGGTTTAGCTATACCTTTAGTAAAAACAACTATACGTTCCATGATTTTGCACCTAGTACTTTTCCTAATAATGCAGATATTAGACATTCTGTTTCTTTAGCATTTAACTATAGTATTTTAGAAAATCTAGAAATTTCCTTAGGTGGCATTTACAGGTCTGGATTACCGTACACCAAACCTTTTGAAGGCAATGAAACATCACAAAGCGGAAGTTTTTATTTCGTGAATTACGATGTGCCAAATAACGAAAATCTAGATGCTTTTAAACGTTTAGACGCTTCGTTAAGCTACAGTTTTAATCTTTCTCAAGGTTTAGAAACTTCCTTACGAATTGGTGTTAAAAACATTACCAATCAAAACAATGTGATCCATCGGTATTACATTGTAGACCCAGACAATACGGATCAAACCATTAAGGTAGATAATCACTCTTTAGGCTTTACCCCAAACGCTAGTTTAAGAGTCCAGTTTTAATTAATCTCTAATCAAAGGCATGGTACTGCATCGTAGTAAGCCTTCTTGCTTTGCTATTTCAGCATAAGGTACTTCTTCTACAGTAATACCATTTTCACGTAACCAAGTATTTAATCTTGTGAAGTTTTTTTCAGAAACAACTACATTTTCAGAAATAGAGAATATATTGCTATTCATATGAAACATTTCTTCTTTTGTGATAATGAAGCAATTTTCTTTTCCGAAGAAATTTAACAACCATTCATACTCTTCTTCTTCCAAAAAACCTTCTTTATGTAAAATGGCTTTATTAGTTCCTACTGGTTGAAAACAGCAATCTAAATGTAACGCATTGTCTTTTGGATTGGTTTGCGATTTTCTAAGATTAAAGGATTTCACTTTTTTATGTGGAAAAGTTTTTTCTAGAAAAGCAACACCTTGCATGTTGGTTCTAGCGACAATATAATCTGGATAGTCTTCTTCTCTATACGTACCAACAAAAATATAATCGTTACAAAGCATCACGTCTCCGCCTTCTATGTGTACTTCTTCTGGTGGACGAATAACTTTTGCAGGATTCACTTTATCTACCACATATTGTATCGCGTCTAGCTCTTCCTCTCTCTCTGGTAAAATATTTGCTTTCACAAAAACATCATCTATTACAAAGGCAATATCTCTTGCAAAAATTTGATTACAATTTTCTATTAATTCTGGTCTATAAACCGTTACATCATATTTCTTAAAAACGTTAGCAACAGCTTCCATTTCTTTCACCATATCTGCTTCTACAGGATAGGTTCCTGCCTTTATATGTAATGCAGATTTAGGATCATAAGCTTCGGCCAAACTTGGTGTTGGACCATTACTTATTGCAGTACCAAGAACAACCGCTCTTAGTCTAGATGTTTCGTTTTTTACGTTTAGTTTTAGCATATGTAAATATATAAAAAAGCTTCATAATTTCTTATGAAGCTTTTTTGGATTAATAATATTTAACCTTATCTGTTTTTTATGTTTTTAAAAGCTCTGTGCGTTTCTCCAATATAAATTTGTCTTGGTCTACCAATTGGTTCTTTACGTAAACGCATTTCACGCCATTGTGCAATCCAACCTGGTAATCTACCAAGAGCGAACATTACTGTAAACATATCTGTTGGTATTCCCATACCTCTATAAATGATTCCAGAATAGAAATCTACATTTGGATATAGTTTTCTATCTACAAAGTATTTATCTTCTAAAGCTTCTTTTTCTAAACCTTTAGCGATATCTAAAATTGGATCTTCAACGCCAAGGTCTCCTAAAACTTCATCCGCAGCAACTTTAATAATTTTTGCTCTTGGATCAAAGTTTTTATACACTCTATGTCCGAAGCCCATTAAACGGAAAGGATCATTCTTGTCCTTCGCTTTCGCCATGTATTTTTTAGTATCTCCTCCATCTTCCTCGATACCACTTAACATTTCTAAAACTGCTTGGTTTGCTCCACCATGTAGTGGTCCCCAAAGTGCTGAAATACCAGAAGAAATAGATGCAAATAAACCGGTGTGCGCAGAACCAACAATACGTACTGTAGAAGTAGAACAGTTTTGTTCATGATCTGCATGTAATATTAATAACTTATCTAAAGCATTAACTAAAATTGGATTTTGCACATATTCTTCGTTTGGTTTTTTAAACATCATTTTTAAGATGTTTTCTACATAACCTAAAGAGTTATCTCCATAATCTAATGGCAGCCCTTGTTTTTTACGCATTGTCCAAGCTACTAATACTGGAAACTTTCCTAATATTCTCACGACACTTTTATACATCTCTTCTTCAGAATCAACATTTACAGAAGCAGGATTAAATGCTGTTAAAGCACTTGTTAAAGAAGATAAAACGCCCATTGGGTGTGCAGACTTAGGAAAAGCATCTAAAATTTTCTTTATATCATCATCAACAACAGATTGTTCTTTAATGTCTTTTTGAAATTTCTCTAACTCTTCTTTATTTGGTAACTCACCAAAAATCAACAAAAATGCTACTTCTAGAAAATCAGCTTTTTCAGCTAATTCTTCAATAGAATAACCTCTGTATCTTAAAATACCTTCTTCACCATTTAAGAACGTGATGGCACTTTCACAAGAACCCGTATTTTTAAAACCAGGATCTATTGTTGTTACTCCTCCAGTTACTCCTCTTAGCGTTTTAATATCTATAGCAACTTCGTTCTCTGTTCCTTTTATTAAAGGAAACTCGTATTTTTTTCCATCAATTTCTAATGTAGCTGTTTTTGACATATTTAATTTTGAATATTATTTAGTTTTGCGGAATGCTAATTTACGAAAAACCACTCAATTTTTAAAGCGAATTAACAAAGCTTTTAACAATATTAATATTACGAAAATTGATAGTATAAAAAAAGTGCTTATTTTATACAAATAAGCACTTTTTTTTAAAAGATTGGAATTGTTATTCCTTAATGATCTTAAACGTTTTTTGCTTTTCATTGGCGGACAACTTTAAGAAATACACACCTTTAGTTAATTTTGATATATCTAACTGAAGTTCGTTTCCATTTTTGCTTTTATTTAGTGTGCTAAAAACAGATTGACCAAGAATAGAATACATATCTATATTATACTCTTTTTCATCATTCAATCCAGCTAAAGTAATAAAATCTTTGGCAGGATTTGGATAAACATGAATACTGCTTAATGGATTAAAAGTATCTAATCCTAGTGTAAAAGAGATATATGTATAATCTGAAAAACCATACTCGTTATATGCTCTCACTCTAAATTGATATTGCGTATTTGGATCTAAACCAGTTACCGTTTGATTATAATTACTAGTATCATTATTAGCAAAAACAGTAAAAAGTTCAGAGGAAACCATGTTTTCTAAAGTAAAACCTTGATTACATACCGTGTTCGTAGTACCCCAATTAAATTGAATACCTGCAGGAGTTTCTGTATACGTTAACGATGGAATATTATCTGGATTTGTACAAGCCTCAAAAACTGCTGTTACTGTAATATCATTGTCTGGTATTAAATACAAATTATCTGTTACCGTCTCTGACCAATGACTTAACCTATAAACACCGGTAACGCCTACTACTGTCTGTGTTGGTGCACCTACTGGTAATCTAAGATGTTGTACAAAATTTTCAGTAAAAGGAGTAACAATTCCTGGTCCTTCAATACTAACCTCAAGACCTGCTGGTTCGGTTATAAAAGTAACATCTGTGGTTAAAGGTTGTACTTCTGCATATGCTTCCGATTCTTGTCCTATATCATCTGTAACTTTTGCAATAATTCTATACCAAACGTTTGAAGAAGTCTCTCCTACATCTGGAATAACAAATGTTCCACTATCTACTCCTGTTGCTATAGCCGGTCCATCGTGTAAATGATCATTATGATGAAATTCAACATACCATGTATAATTTGCTGCAGGAACTACGCCAATCTCGGGATCTGTTGCAGTAGCAGAAAAATCTATAGTTTCTCCTGCTTGATACATATTACCATTTATTGGGGATGAAGCAGACACGGTAACTGTAGCAGCTTCGTTATAAGGAATTACGGTTAATTCGAAAGTTTCACTCCATACTTCTCCAAAAGAATTAAATACTTTTACTTGATACGTTCCTGCACTAGCCATGGTTGTTGTCCATATTCTATAAATCGCAGCATTTGGTGCATTACCAATTTGCACTCCATTTTTATACCATTGATACGTTAAATCTGGAGCACCAGCAGCTATAACGTTAAAAGTAGTCCTTTCACCATCCATAGTAATAGTATCTTCCTCTTCTTGAATAATTACTGGAATATCTGAATCTGTGTATTGAATTTTATATAAAATATTATCGATTCTACTAAAAAAATATAAATAACCATCTGGACTAGTAGTAAGATATATTCCACCTCTAGGTATATCTGTAGCGAAAGTTTCTCTAGTACTACTAAGATCATGGATATGGTCATGTCCATCGGTAAGATCATCGTAAGGATCTATCATGTTAATCCATTTATTAGAAAATTCTAAAAAGAAATATTTATTGACGTACTCCGCTGGATATTTTGGAACTGCTGGATCGTAAAATGCTCCACCTGTAATTGCATAACCAGTAACATCACTAACAACTCCTGGGTGTTCATAAGCATAAGAAGGTGCATCGTAAATAGAAGTTGTAGTACTATTAGGTCCCTCTTCTAATGGCCAACCAAAATTTCTATTAGCAACTGTAGCGTTATTAATCTCTTCCCAAGCTACTTGACCAACGTCATTAATATAAATGGTATTAGTAGCTTTATGAATTGCCATGGTATATGGATTTCTTAATCCTATTCCCCAGAATAAATCACTTGCTCCTCCACTTCCGTAATACGGATTATCTGTAGGTATACTACCATCTTTATTAATACGTAATACTTTTCCATGGGTATTATTAATATTTTGAGCATTATTAGGAATACTATTATCTCCTGTAGTAGTGAATAAATGACCTGCATCATCAAAAACGATTGCTCCACCAACATGCCATCTATATTGAAGAGGACTTAATTCTATAAGTACTAACTCGGAAGACAAATCTAAAACACCATTAATATAAGTAAATCTAGAAACTACATTATTAGTTGCTTCTTGTACAGTGTACGTTATATATACATACGGTGAACTTGGATAATCAGGATCTACAGCAATAGAAGCTAATCCTCTATCTCCACTAATCGTAGTATTAATAGTTGGTATATACACTATTGGTTCTACCGAAGTAGCTCCATTAGAATGTAAATGAATTTCTCCATTTTGTTTAGCAATAAGAATATTATTTTCATCAATAAAAGCAAAACAACTTGCATTTTCAACATCATCCGTTACCTCTACAACAGCAAATCCTGGTGGTAAATCTTGAGAGAAACTAAAACTATAAATGAATGAAATTAATATGCAATAAAAGTATTTTTTTTTCATAACTATCTTCTTTACTAATCGAATAGCAACATTACTATCCTCAATTAATTGCAAAAATACTAAATAAATCAAATTACACTAACTAATTTAGTTTAAATACTTTCCCTTGAGAAAAACAGACAATATTAATATTACGAAAATTGATAGTATAAAAAAAGTGCTTATTTTATACAAATAAGCACTTCATTCTAATACTATAAATAGTATTTATTTTATTTTAAAAGCTTTCTCTTGTGGGTAATAAGCAACCGTATTCAATTCTTCTTCTATACGAAGTAATTGGTTGTATTTTGCCATTCTATCACTACGAGAAGCAGATCCTGTTTTAATTTGACCACAGTTTAAAGCAACTGCTAAATCGGCAATGGTATTATCTTCCGTTTCTCCAGATCTGTGTGACATTACAGATGTATAACCAGCATTGTGCGCCATATTTACAGCTGCAATAGTTTCGGTTAATGTACCAATTTGGTTTACTTTTATCAAAATAGAATTTGCGGTGTCATTTTCTATTCCGCGAGATAAACGTTCTACGTTTGTAACAAATAAATCGTCACCAACCAATTGTACTTTATCTCCTATTTTTTCTGTTAAGTATTTCCAACCTTCCCAATCGTTTTCATCCATTCCATCTTCAATAGAAATTATTGGGTATTTAGCAGCTAATTCTGCTAAGTAATCTGCTTGTTCTTTACTGGTTCTGATTTTTCCTTTGTCTCCTTCAAACTTGGTGTAATCATATTTTCCGTCTACAAAAAATTCCGCGGCAGCGCAATCTAAAGCAATCATAACATCATCACCTAAAGTATATCCTGCATTACCTACCGCTTTAGCTATTGTTTCTAAAGCATCTTCTGTACCGCCTTCTAAGTTTGGTGCAAAACCACCTTCATCTCCTACAGCAGTGCTTAAACCTCTATCGTGTAATACTTTTTTTAGGTTGTGAAAAATCTCTGTTCCCATTTGCATGGCATGTGTAAAGTTTTTAGCTTTTACAGGCATTACCATAAATTCTTGAAATGCAATTGGCGCATCACTATGTGAACCACCATTAATAATATTCATCATTGGTACTGGAAGCGTGTTTGCACTTACACCACCAACATATCTGTATAAAGGTAAGGCTAGCTCATTTGCAGCCGCTTTTGCAGCAGCTAAAGAAACGCCTAAAATGGCGTTTGCTCCTAATTTGGATTTGTTTGGTGTACCATCTAAATCTATCATAATTTGATCGATCTCATTTTGGTCAAAAACGGAAACACCTAATAATTCTTCCGCAATTATAGTATTGACATTTTTTACAGCCTTAGAAACACCTTTTCCCATATATGCTTTTCCGCCATCACGCAACTCTACAGCTTCGTGTTCTCCTGTAGAAGCTCCAGATGGTACAGCAGCTCTTCCTAAGAAGCCATTTTCTGTTATAACATCAACTTCTACTGTTGGGTTTCCTCTTGAATCAAAAATTTGTCTTGCGTGAATATTTATTATAATGCTCATAAAATATGTTTTTGTTCTTCAAATTTACTTTTTAATTCTCTTTTATAGTATAAGTTAATTAAAGAATTGTTTAAAATTGTTTCGATAACGTTTTAGTAAAACAAAAAAGACAATGAATTACTATTTTCATTGTCTTTTTGGTATTACTTCGATTTAATATTTTCAATAAACTGATCAAATAAATAAGAGGAATCATGTGGTCCAGGACTTGCTTCTGGATGGTATTGTACAGAAAAACAGTTTTTGCTTTTCATTTTAATTCCTGCCACAGTATCATCATTGAGATGAATGTGTGTAATTTCCAGATCTGGATGTGCTTCTGTTTCTTCTCTATGGATGGCAAATCCATGGTTTTGTGAAGTGATTTCTCCCTTCCCTGTAATTAAATTCTTTACTGGGTGATTAATACCTCTATGCCCGTTATGCATTTTAAAAGTAGATATTCCGTTTGCTAATGCAATTACTTGGTGCCCTAAACAGATACCGAATAATGGTAAATCTCTTTTTATTATTTCTTTAGCAACTTGCTGCGCTTCGACTAAAGGCTCTGGATCTCCTGGTCCGTTAGATAAGAAATATCCATCTGGACTCCATGCTTCTAGTTCTTCGAACTTTGCATTATATGGAAACACTTTGATGTAAGCATCTCTCTTCGCTAAATTACGAAGGATGTTCTTTTTTATTCCTATATCTAAAGCTGCAATTTTTAAGCTAGCATTTGCATCTCCA
>JAGPUY010000333.1 GCA_018067265.1 Oceanihabitans sp.
AAAAAAAGCTTCTCTATGAGAAGCTTTTTTTTTATTAATAATGTGTAATTAAGCTTTAGCCTTATCTGCACAACATGCTTTCTTGCAATCTGCTGCACAAGCCATTTTTTTATCTGTAGAAGAAGCTTCTGCTTTATCAGCACAACATGCTTTTTTACAATCTGCTGCACAAGCTGTTTTCTTATCTGTAGATGCTTCTGCTTTTTTAGCAGTAAAAGATTCTACCGTTTTCATTTCTTTAACCGTATATGTTTCGCCAACTTTAGTTACCGTTTCTTCTAAAGAAGTAGTAGTCACTTTAGCATTGTCATATTCCACCATTGCTAATTTTTTGTCGTAATCTACTTTTGCAGATTTTACGCCTTCCATTTTAGCTAGTTTCTTTTCAATAGTTCTTGCGCAGCCAATTGCACAAGTCATACCTTCTATAGTAAACTCTGCTTTTGCATACGTTGCATTTGGGTCTAATGCTGCTTTTGTGGTTTCTACAGCAGTTTCTGTTTCTACGGTAACTACTTCTGCTTTAGGTTCGTTTTTACAACTAAATGCTGCTAATGCGATTACAGCTATTGCTGCTATTTTTTTTATTTGTTTCATTGTATAAGTTTTTATTATTCAACTGTTTGCAAATCTAATAATTATTTGCTGTTAATTGTGTTAAAAAGTAGCACATTTGTAGTACTAAAAAAGGAGGTATGTTTCAGAACAATAAAAAATGGGTCTATCTTATCGTTTTATCGCTAATTTGGGGAACTTCATTTATACTTATTAAAAAAGCGCTTATTGGTTTAAATCCGTATCAATTAGGAGCTTTACGGACAATAATAACCGGTTTGTTTTTGTTTGCTGCAGGTTTTAATACTATAAAAACGATTAGAAAAGAAGATTGGAAATGGATTGCTATTTCTGGTTTTTTCGGGTCATTTATTCCTGCTTTTTTCTTCGCAATAGCAGAAACCGAAATTGACAGTGCGGTTGTTTCTGTTTTAAATTCTTTAGTGCCTTTAAATACGATATTACTTGGTTTTGCGGTTTTTAAAATAGCTTCTACAAAAAGACAAGTTTTAGGAGTTATTATTGGTTTTATTGGTACTGCAATATTGATTTTAAAAGGTGCCGCTTTAAATCCAGAACAAAATTATATGTATGCTGGTTTTATTATTGCTTCTACCTTTATGTATGCGGTAAATGTAAATATTATAAAAAGGTATTTGCAAGATGTTAAGCCTTTAGCGATTGCAACCGGAAACTATGTCATTATCTTTATTCCTGCTATTATTGTTTTGCTGTTTACTGATTTTTTTACAGAAGCTACGTTTCGTAAGCCAGAGTTAGGTGCATCTATACTTTATGTTACTTTATTATCCTTTTTTGGTACCGCTTTAGCTAAAGTGATTTTTAATAAGCTAGTGCAAATGTCTACTCCAGTTTTTGCTTCTTCGGTTACCTATGTAATGCCAATTGTGGCATTAGGTTGGGGGATTTTAGATGGCGAAGGCTTTAGTATGTTGCAAGCTTTTGGTTCTGGTATTATATTGATTGGTGTTTATCTATCACAAAAAAGAACAGGTAAAGGATTAACTTTAAAATAATTCGGATAAAAAAACCACGCAATTTGCGTGGTTTTAATTTTATATAGGATGTCATTTTGAGGGTAGTCGAAATAACAATTGTTTTAATTAGTTAAAATCGGCATCGGTAACACCTTCGTTTACTTTAATTTCTTTTACTGCAAAATCAAATTTACGCGGTCCATTTGTTTGTCCGATTTTAAATGGAAATTTCACACCAGATACTTCTTGATATGCTGTTAAGTAGGTAGATGCAGCACCCATTTCGGTAGATTTATCTATCTTAATTTTTAATCCAGTTTCTACACTATAGTAGTTGGTTTGCGTATCCGAAATTTTAACTCTGTACGCTTTTTCACCATCAACATCTTCAATTTTTTCTAAGGAAACTCCGCCTTTTAAGTAGTTTACTTCTGGAAATGGAGATCCTTCTTCTTGGGTTGTCTTCACTTCGTCAGGAGTCATTTCCGAACGTTGTCCTTGTTGTACTTTGTAACCATTTTCACCATCTACCACGGTTTTCATCATGGATTGTCCCATGGCAAAAACTTCGGTTGCAAATTGGTCTTTAGATGTTTTCTTCATTTCTAAATGCATCATCATACCTGGTTGTAATTCCGCTTCAGCAGTAATAAAAACAGAAGTTACTTTGTCTAAGTTCGCTTTTCCGCCAATAGCGTCAATGTATTTGTTAAGCACGGTGTTTACATCCACATCCCTGGACATTTCTATATTGTAGTTCGGTTTTTCTACTTGATTTGCATATACATCATAATATTTGATTGGTACGTTGCTTCCTTCAAAGGTTACTTTCTCTAGGTTTTCTAGTACTTCACTACCTTTTCCAACAACAATAATTCTAGCACTATTGGTACCAAAATATTTATTTGCTACTCTAGTTACGTCGTCAATGGTAACTGCTTTTATTTTTTCTAAATAGGTAGTGTAAAAATCTTTTGGTAAATCATTCAACTTGATATTTAGTGCATAACGTGCAATATTTTGTGGGTCTTCAAGATTTAAAACAAAGTCACCAAGATATTTTGCTTTTGCATTTTCTAATGCTTGTGCAGAAACTGGTTCTTCTTTAATTCGTTTTATTTCTTTTAAAGTTTCTACAACAGCACTATCTGTAACAGCATTTCGAACTGCTGCTCCAGCTTTAAAACGAGACACGTATTTGTCGGAACCAACACTAGAACGTGCTCCATACGTGTATGCATGTGTTTCACGAAGGTTCATGTTTAAGTAGCTATTAAAACCACCACCTAATATTTTATTTGCAATTAAAACAGCGTGATAATCTGGATCGCTCATTTTTAAATCTACATTGCTCGTTAAAGAAATGTTAGACTGTACCGCGTTTGGCATGTCTACGAAGTTTATTTGTGCGTATTTCACATTCGGCATTGCTTCAGGTACTGTAGAAACGATTTTTAGCTTGCTTTCCCAAGTAGAAAAGTAATTTCTAATTTGTCTTTCAATAGTAGTGTAATCTACATCACCAACGACTACTAAATACGCGTTTGAAGGCGTGTAGTATCTTTCGTAAAAAGTTTTAACGTCTTTTAAAGTTACTTTACCAATCGTTTCTTCGGTTATAAATTCTCCATACGGATGATGTGTACCATATGCTAAAGCACTACCAACACGGCCAGCAACAACATCTACACTCTTTTGGTTGGACTTTAAGCCTTCTATAGCTTGTTCTTTTTCTTTTTGAAATTCTTCTTCCGTTAATAACGGATTGTTAATAGCATCTGCCATTAGTTTTAGAATCCTATCGGAATATTTAGATAATGAACTGGCATAACCGCCATTATATCTAAAGTTCATTCCAGCTCCTAGGAAGTCTATTTCTTCATTAAATACATCTTTAGAAATGGTTGTTGTTCCGTTTCCTAGCATGCTTCCTAATAATCCAGATACACCAGCGATATCTCCTTCTTTAATAGGTTGGTTATCTATGGTTAAGCTATAAGAAACACGAGGTAGCTTGTGATTTTCTACAACAAGTACCTTTAAACCGTTAGGTAATTCAAATTCCCCAGGAACTTCTAAGGCGATTTTTGGAGCTGGACCTGATTTTGGTTGTTTAGATCTATCTATTTGTGCTTGCGCAACAACAGTCATTAAAAACAAAGTTAATATGGTAAATATTTTAGTTTTCATTTGTTATAATATTTTTTTAATTAATGTCAAATGCTACTTCCGTACTATAAATTACTTCAAATAAGTATTCAGTAAGAAAAAATGCATTGGGTATGTTTTTATTTTATTGCTCTTTGTCTTCTGGTAAATACTCCATTTCTAAACGTTGATTAGCGTTTAGATACTTTTTTGCAACCGCTTGAATTTCTTCTCTAGTAATAGATCTGTAAATTTCAATTTCTTTATTGATTAAAGAAGTGTCTCCATATAACATGTAGTACGTAGCTAGAGAACCAGCAATTCCTTCTACACCAGAATTGGAGTTTACAAAATCATTCTCGGATATGTTTTGAAGTTTTTGATAATCTCTTTCCGAAATTAATTCATTTTGAACTTTTACAATTTCTTCATCGATTTCTTTAAGTAAGTCATCTAGAGATACATCACCTAAGGGCATACCATATAAAATGTAAGTACTATAATCTTCTTGACTATTATTAAATGCTCCTACTTGTAAGGCCATTTTCTTTTCATCCACCAGTTTTTTGTACAGTACAGAAGATTTTCCGTCACTTAAATAACTAGAAAGCATATCTAAAACATAGGCATCTCTTTCTTTCATTGAAGGCGTTCTGTACGCGGCAACAATAGCAGGTATTTGAATGTTGGTGTCATAAGCTGTTGCTTTTATTGGTGAAGTAATAGGATCTTCTTTAGGGAAGTTTCTAGTAATTTCTTCTCCTCTTGGAATAGGTCCAAAGTAATCTTGAATCATTTTCTTTACAGCAGGAATATCTATATCTCCAGCAACGACTAAAGCGGCGTTATTAGGAACGTAGAATTTTTTGTTGAACGCTTGAAACTCTTCTAAAGTAGCAGCATCTAAATGTGCCATTTCACCAATAGTAGTCCATCTATATGGGTGTTTTTTAAACATGTTTTTCTTTACATTTTCAAAAAATTTACCATAAGGAGCGTTGTCTACACGTAGGCGTTTTTCTTCTTTAACAACTTCATTTTGTGTGTCTACACCAACTTGATTAATAATAGGATGCATTAATCTTTCCGATTCCATCCATAAACCAAGTTCTATACTATTAGAAGGGAATACTTCAAAGTAATAGGTTCTATCCTCATTGGTATTTGCATTAACACTTCCGCCGTTAGAAGTTACTATGTTAAACCATTCTCCTCTTTTAATGTTTTCGGTTCCTTCGAATAAAAGGTGTTCAAAAAAGTGAGCAAAACCAGTGCGTTCTGGGTTTTCATCTTTAGCACCTACGTGATACATAACCGAAGTTATGACTACAGGAGCAGCGTTGTCTTTATGTAAAATAACGTGCATACCGTTATCTAAATCGTATTCTTCATATTTCACTTCTTGAGCGGTTGCTGCAAAGCCAGCTAAACATAAAGAAGCTAAAGCCAAAATGCGTTTTTTCATTGTGTGTTTAATTTATGTGATTTTAATGATTTGTCTTTAACTACAAAGAATAGTTACAGGTTTTCAAAAATAATATTTATAACTATTTTTAATGTTAACAGAATCAGAAAGTTGGCCTTAAATTATATTAATTGAAAATTTTTCACGAAATTTAAAAGAGTATAACCCTTAAAGCTTTATTGATATGAATTCTTCTTCATCTGTAGCTGTTAAATATGGCGTTTTTACAACTATAGCGCTTATAGCATATTTTTTAATTATTAAATTGTTAGGACTACATACCAATCCGTGGTTTAGAATGTTAAACGGGATATTTATGGGCTACGGAATTTATGTGGCTATTAAAAGGTATAAGTCACTATTTGAAGAAGAGTTTAATTATATAAACGGATTTAAAGTTGGATTAATTACTGGTTTTTTGGCCACTTTTCTTTTTGCCTTATTTATGGGGATTTACATGTTTCATATAGATGTGGATTTTATGAATACCTTATTAAAAGATTGGTTTGATGATGGTGGTTATGGCGGCGGAATTTTAATTTTTGTAATTATTGTGGAAGGTTTAGCATCTTCAACAATTTTAACACTTACCTTCATGCAGATTTTAAAAAACAGCACAAAAGTTGTTCAAAAACAATAAAACGTTTGTAGATTAATTAATTAGCAGTATATTTGCATCCGTTTTCTAAGGAAAATGAGATTATTTTATATAAATTAATTAATAAAAACGTTACGCTATGTACGCAATTGTAGAGATAGCAGGGCATCAATTTAAAGTTGAAAAAGACCAAAAAGTTTTTGTTAACCGTTTAGCATCAGAAGAAGGAAAGACAATGTCTTTCGATAATGTTCTTTTAATTGCAGATGGTAGCAATGTAACTGTAGGCGCCCCAGCTATAGATGGAGCACAAGTAAGTGTGAAAGTCTTAAAGCACCTTCAAGGTGATAAAGTTATTGTTTTCAAAAAGAAAAGAAGAAAAGGTTACCGTGTAAAGAATGGACACAGACAAGCCTTAACGGAAATCGTGATTGAGAGCATTGTAGCTTCAGGAGCTAAAAAAGCTGCTCCAGCTAAAAAAGCTGCTGCTCCAAAAGCAGAAGCAAAACCAGCTGCTAAAAAAGCAACAGGTAAAGCAGATGATTTAAAGAAAGTAGAAGGTATTGGACCTAAAATTGCTGAAACATTAGTAGAAGCTGGAATCGCGACTTTCGCAGATTTAGCTAAAACAGATGCAGCAAAAATTTCTGAAATCATTGCAGGTGTTCGTGGTAGTCACGTAACCGATACTTGGCCAGCACAAGCTAAATTAGCTGCTGATGGTAAGTGGGACGAGCTTAAAAAATGGCAAGACGAATTAGATGGTGGTAAAGCTTAATTGCTAAACTACTTAAGTATAACAAATAAAACCTTAAGACAATGGCTCATAAAAAAGGAGTTGGTAGTTCGAAGAATGGTAGAGAATCAGAATCAAAACGTTTAGGCGTGAAGATATTTGGTGGACAAGCTGCTATTGCTGGAAATATCATATTAAGACAAAGAGGTAATACGCATCACCCAGCGGAGAACGTATACCAAGGAAAAGATCACACTTTACACGCTAGAGTAGATGGTTTAGTAAAATTCACAAAGAAAAGAAACAATAGATCTTATGTATCTATTGAACCTTTCGAAGCTTAGGAATTTTATAAATCCTTAAAATTTAAAACACCTTTACTTATTTAATAAGTAAAGGTGTTTTTTTATGCGCTAAAATTAAAAAAGGTCTACTAGTCGTATGCATCGAAGTGCGTTTAAAAATATAAAAGTCATACAAAGTATTTTGTTAGTTATTATAATGTATTTGACTGTTTTTTAATTTTAATTTCTAAAAGTCATACCTTTGAAAAGGGGAATATTTAGAATCCAAATAATATAAAGTTTGTTATTTG